>NZ_JBHLWA010000030.1:0-65284 GCF_042433085.1 Gallibacterium melopsittaci | reverse complement strand
TAGCCACAATTTTGTCCACTTGGCATAGTTTTTGACACATCAGCAACAATTTTGTCTACTATGCCATAAGAAAAGCTGGTAAGAATTATGAGAAATAATAATTACCAACTTTTTTGTCCTATAGACAATGAAAATAGATAAAGACCAACTTTTTTGTCCTATATGCCCATTAAAAAGTGGGAGCATCAGTATAGCTCCCATTATGACAACATACTATTTTCCTTAAGCATTAACAGGAAAGATAACCTCAATTCGTAATCCATGATCATACTGTTGCGCTGGTTTTAATTGCAGTGTTGCTTGATAGTGTTGTGCCAAAGTATTGGCAATCGCTAATCCTAAACCAGTCCCTTGTTGTTGAGTTCCTAAAATACGATAAAAAGGTTTTAACACTTTATCGTATTCATCAGGTGGAATACCGTTACCATTATCTTCAATACTGATGATAATTTTTTGATCTACCTTGTTCACGTCTAGATCCACTAAACTGCCAGGTGGAGTGTATAAAATCGCATTTTCAACTAAGATTTTGATAATAGTAAAGAGATCCGTTTCACTTATTTTAAGTACATAATCTTGTTCATTAATAACTCCCATATCGATTTGTTTCTGTTCGGCCAATGGCAGTAATGTTTCAACGACTTGTTTAAATGTATTTTTTACTGAGATTAAACCTAAATCAGATTGTGATTGGTGTGCTTGACTTCGAGCAAAAGAGAGCAGTTGATCGAGAAGATGGCGGTTACGTTGGATAGCAATACTGAGTTGTTTGATCTGTTCTTTTGTTTCTGCTGGTACAGTATGAGTAGCAAGTCGTTCCGCTTGTAAAGATAGCACGGTCATTGGCGAACGTAATTCATGTGCTGCATTGGCAATAAATTGTTGTTGTTCTTTCATTGATTTATCGACTTGTTTTAACAAGTGATTAATTGCATTGATAAAACTATGTACTTCATAAGGTGTATTGGTAAGAGGAATGACGCTCAGATCATTTTCATTTCGTTGTTTGATAGCGGTCGATAGTTTGCGTAATGGTACAAAAGTAAAATTAATGACAAAAATACTCAGTAAAGTCACTAAAGGAATAAATACTAAGAACGGCAACATAGTTTCCCATGTTGACTCAATGGCTTTTTTTGTCCGAAATTCTGTTTCTTGCATCACAGCAATGCGTAAACTTTTGATTTGTCGGATATAAACACGAAATTCCTTTTTATTAATTCTGATGGTATAAAAGCCCTCGTACATTTGATTTAAAAAAGGAATAAAGTATTTATCACGCGGAGGTGTCAGAGATGTCTGGACATAAATCTGGTTGTCATCATCATGTAAAGGTAATTCTTCTGCTAATGCGCCACGCAATGAAACGAAACGTGCAGTTTGAATCAGCCAATCATCTTGTAACTGGTAGGCTGCATAAAATGCGTTATAAGCTGTCGTAATGCCAGTAATGACGACAGTAATAAAAGTAACGATAACTAGCGTAAAGGTAAGTTTTGCTTGTATCGAAGATCGCCATTTACGCAACAATCGGCTTATTTTGGAATAGTCCAACCAACACCTCGAATATTTTTAATTGCTTCTTTGCCTAATTTTTTTCTTAATGAGTGAATTAAAAAATCAACGGCATTACTTTCGACTTCTTCTCCCCAACCGTAAATTTTATCTTCCAGATCACTACGAGAATAAATTACACCTGGATGTTGTAATAAAACTTGTAAAATGGCGAACTCTTTATTGGTTAGTTGGTGAGTGTCATTCGTTGTTAAATGATGAACTTGATAGGTTTTTAAGTTGAGTTTTAATGGTCCGTAGCAGAGTTCGGAGGTTAAATGTTCACTTTGTTTGCGTAATGCAACACGAATTCTCGCTAATAATTCTGCCATATCAAATGGCTTAATGATGTAATCATCAGCACCACCATCTAGCCCTTGTAAACGGCTTGGTAAGTCATCTCTGGCCGTTAGAATAATAATTGGGAAACGATATTGTTGTTGACGTAATTGTGCAAGGACAACTAGTCCATCTTTTTTTGGTAAGCCTAAATCCAGTAGTACTAAATCATAGGGTTGTGCTTTTACTGCACTCAATGCTATTTCACCATTTTCTACCCAATCCACTGCATAGCTAGCATCTTTTAAACTTTCAGATAACGCATTGGCAATCATTGGGTCATCTTCAACTAAGAGAATTCGCATACTATTTGTTTCCTAATAAGAGTTGAGATAGCGCTTATTTTAAGCGTTCGCAGTAAAGTTACCAAAATAAATTTACTGCGAATTAAAGACTTATTTTCCTCTAATATCAATTGCGGGATCGAGTTTTGTTTTAGGTAAGCGGCTTTCTAAGCCATAACTATCAGGATCATCTTGGCAATTAAATAGATTAAATTCGGGAGAAACTTTTTCATTGGTAATACCAATCCAATTTGCAATAGCTTCAGTAAAGTTCAAACCCGATTTGAAGCTCTTGCATTTGCTATGTTGTTGGCTATCTGATGCAGTCATAAATAATGGAACATCATGATGTAAAGGGCTACCTGCATTGTTAAAAAAGAGAATTTCGCCATCAATTGTTTTATGTGCTAAACCATGATCGGCAAAATAAATCATTGTGAATGGCTGATGTGCTTTTTGATATTGTTGTTGCAATGCGTGATACACCTGTGCAAGTACTTCATCGGTTTTCTTGATTGATGATACATAACAACTTAAATATTGATATTTTTTATTTTTGACTGGAGCAATATTTTTGTAATCCCTAATGCGATCACATGCTTTTGGATGTGAGCCATATAAATGTAAAACAATAAATTTTGGCTTATCTGTTTTTTCTTGTAATACTTGTTTTAGTGGCTCAAGTAATTGGAAATCACTTGAGGTATTACGGATAGAATCATTATTGGTAATGAAATATTTTTCATCATTG
The DNA here is from genome assembly GCF_042433085.1 of Gallibacterium melopsittaci. Lineage (NCBI taxonomy): Bacteria > Pseudomonadati > Pseudomonadota > Gammaproteobacteria > Pasteurellales > Pasteurellaceae > Gallibacterium > Gallibacterium melopsittaci. Next base: position 62,356 of record NZ_JBHLWA010000030.1, on the reverse strand, counting down.
AGATCCGCTATAGCGGTAATTGGCGTATCAAACTCACCAAAGAATCCTTGATTAGAAATCCAATAGGTTTTTAAGCCAGCTGCTTTGACTAAATCAATTAAACTTAATGAATAATTAGGCGCCCAACGTTTAGTATCTGGTTTAGTTAACATTAAGCGTAACGAAGCAATGGTATTGCTACCGGCTGATTTTAAACCATCAACAATAATTCCATTAGTGCTTTCAATAAATGGTGTATTTTGAATTGGATAGCCATAAGCGTGTAAGTAATCCCGTCTAACACTTTCGCCAATAACCAAAACATAATTTTGATATTTACCAGAAAATTTTGCTGGGCCCCATTCACTTTCTAGCTGGAATTGATTGAGTTTTAATAACTCATCTTTTACTTGGTTGGCAGCAGAAAAAAAGGTATAGAAAAACGAGAATGGTGTTTGATTAATTAATGTGAAACCTAAAATTAAGCATAGTAAGGTTTTATTACGATAAAACTTGAGTTGAAAACGTTGCGTGAGATAACGAAATATAAGCAATAACGGAATAATAGCAATCGCCATTGCATAATATTTTAGTGGAATTTGTTGTAAAAACTCGGCACCTTCTGCGACATTAGTGGCGAGTACAGAAGCTAAATATTGGTAATTGGGTTCACCAAACATCAGACCAACAGGCGTATATAATGTATAGGCAATGGCAATAGGTAAAATGATTGCATAAAAAGCAATTCGAGAGGAATTAAAAATTAGGATTAGAGATGCTAAAAGTAAAACATCTTGTATGCCAATCTGTTTGCCACTTCCCATTAACATAAATAATGAAGAAAAATATAAAGCAATCAGTGCAATAATAATGATGAAAATCTGTTTAAATGTTGATAATTGGAATAAAGAAGAAAATATTTTCATTATATTTTTCTAACTTAAGCGATAATCTACTCAAAAAATTAGGGGAGAGATCTCCCCTAAAACTAACATCATGAAATTAAGCATTGTCTTTTGCCATTTCAAATTCAATTAACATCATCAGAATATGAATGACTTTAATATGAATTTCTTGAATACGATCAGCATAGCCAAAATGAGGAACACGAATTTCAACATCGGCTAACCCAGCCATTTTACCCCCATCTTTTCCAGTGAGAGCGATGACTTTCATTCCCTTAGCTTTTGCTGCTTCGATCGCATTTAAGACATTTTTAGAGTTACCAGAAGTAGACAAGCCAAATAAAACATCACCTTTTTGACCTACTGCTTCGACATAACGTGAAAAAACATAGTCATAGCCAAAATCATTGCTCACACAACTTAAATGACTAACGTCAGAAATTGCAATGGCTGGATAGCCTGGACGATTTTCCCGATAACGTCCAGTTAACTCTTCTGCGAAATGCATTGCATCACAATGTGAACCACCATTACCACAACTAAGGACTTTTCCACCCTGTTTAAAACTATTTGCAATTAATAAAGCCGCTTCTTGAATAAGTTGGATATTTTTATCATCAGATAAAAACTTATCCAACACATCAGCAGCTTGAGTTAATTCTGCTTTAATTTGTGCCAAGTACATAAGCAACTCCAAATGTTTTTGAGCTTAAAATTATTTACGAGAGAGTGGTGGAACAAAGGTAATACCCATATCCCAAGGTTGTTCAATCCAAGTATTTTGTGGAATATCAACGATATAATCATCGACTAATGGTGCACCAGTTGGTTTAGCGAACACAGTGACAAATTTTGCTTTTGGATACATTTCACGAATAGCACGAGCAGTATTACCAGTATCCACTAAATCATCTACAACGATAAAACCTTCACCATCCCCTTCTGCACGATGTAACACTTTTAATGTCCCTTGTTGATCATGGTCGTAACTTGCAATGCATACCGTTTCTACTAGACGAATACCTAATTCACGTGCAATAACTGCTGCTGGGAATAAACCACCACGACTTACAGCAATAATCCCTTTCCATTGTGATGCAGGGAGCAAACGTTCAGAAAGTTTGCGTGCGTGCATATGAAACATATCCCAAGTAACAACATATTTTTCGCTCATAATAACTATACCTTATGTTTTTGATTTGAAGTGATAAATAAAATTGCGTAAGGATAACCTGAAATTGTTTTTCGTGCTATCATTTAACGCAATTTCTTTTTATTTTAGATAAAAATTACGATATTAGAGGGAGTTTTATGTCGTCAATTACTGAATTATCGCCAAAACTTATCTGGAAATGGTTTGCAACCATCTGTTCGATTCCACATCCATCTCATCATGAACAAGCACTCGCAGATTTCATCATTAATTGGGCAAAACAAAAACAACTCTGGGTAGAACAAGATCACGCTGGCAATATTTTGATTCGTAAACCCGCAACTTCAGGAATGGAAAATCGTCAACCAGTCGCATTACAAGCACATTTAGATATGGTGCCACAAGCAAATAAAAATACCGCACATAACTTTTTGACTGATCCAATTTTGCCTTATGTAGATGGGGATTGGGTCAAAGCGAAGGGAACGACTTTAGGTGCAGATAATGGTATCGGAATGGCATCTTGTCTAGCAGTATTGGATAGTGAAGATGTTGCCCATCCAGCATTGGAAGTATTATTGACTGCAAGTGAAGAGACAGGAATGGGTGGTGCCTTAGGATTACAACCAAACTGGTTACATAGCCAAATTATGATTAATACCGATACGGAAGAAGAAGGGGAAATTTATATTGGTTGTGCTGGTGGCGAAGATGTCGATATTCGTTATCCAATTACTTGGCAAGCGATTACAGCCAATGAAGAAGCATGGCATATTGCATTAACTGGGTTAAGAGGTGGACATTCAGGAGCAGATATTCATCTTAATCGTGGTAATGCGATTAAATTATTAGCTCGCTTATTGGAACAAGCTGCTACACAAGTCAGATTTCGTGTAGCTGATATTGCTGGTGGATCAGTGAGAAATGCGATTCCACGTGAGGCGTTTGCGACTGTGATTGTTGATCGAGCAGAAAGTGAACAATTTAAAACAGTATTGGCTAAATTAACTGATGAGTTAAAAGCTGCCCTATCTCAAGCCGAAACTAATTTAACGCTAGAACTTTCGACTACAACGGTAAATCAAGGCTTTTCATTTGGACAAACAGTAACGTTATTGGATTTAATTAATGGCTTACCAAATGGCGTAATACGTTATAGTGATACTTTGCCAGATGTTGTAGAGAGTTCAATTAGTTTAGGCGTATTAGAAACACGGGAACAAGAGATTAAATTAACCCTATTAGCACGCTCATTAAATGAACATGGACAAGATACTGTGGTGAGTTTAGTCCGTTCAGTTTGTCGTTTAGCAGGGGCAGACGTGAAGTTCTCAGGACGCTACCCAGGTTGGGAACCACAAGCTGAATCGGCTATCGTTAAACAAACGAAAGCACTATATGCTCAAATTCTTGGTAAAGAAAGCGTGATTAAAGTGATTCACGCAGGGTTGGAATGTGGTTTGATTAATAAGGTTTATCCGCATATGCAAATGGTTTCTATTGGGCCAACAATTCTCGGTGCACACTCTCCAGATGAGCGTTGTCATATTCCAGCAGTAGCAACGTATTGGCAATTATTAACGCAATTATTAGCGAATATACCAGCACAAAAATAAGGATAAGGGATGGAACAACAACATCAAAAACAAACTGAAATGAGTGAGGAAGTTACCCATTTTGGTTTTAAAACTGTCGCCAAAGCAGAAAAACAACAATTAGTTGCCAATGTTTTCCATTCAGTGGCAGCGAAATATGATTTGATGAATGATTTGTTATCTTTTGGGATTCACCGTGTTTGGAAGCGATTTACGATTGATTGTAGTGGTGTACGCAAAGGACAAAAAGTGCTTGATTTAGCAGGAGGAACAGGTGATTTTACTGCTAAATTTTCGCGGATTGTTGGTGAAACAGGACAAGTTATTTTAGCGGATATTAACGACTCAATGTTGCAAGTTGGTAGGGAAAAACTGCGTAACTTAGGGGTAGTTGGTAATGTTGAGTATGTACAAGCTAACGCAGAAATGTTGCCATTTGCAGATAATACTTTTGACTGTATTGTGATTAGCTTTGGTTTGCGTAATGTAACAGATAAAGACAAAGCATTACGTTCTATGTACCGTGTATTAAAGCCTGGCGGTCGTTTATTAGTGTTAGAGTTTTCCAAACCAATTCTTGAACCATTAAGTAAGGTCTATAACTTTTATTCATTTAATATTTTGCCGAAAGTGGGTGAAGTGGTAGTGAATGATGCGGATAGTTATCGCTATTTAGCTGAATCAATTCGCATGCATCCAGAACAATCTGTGTTAGAACAAATGATGATTGATGCTGGGTTTGAACAAACGCAATATTTTAACTTAACCGCTGGCATTGTTGCCTTACACCGTGGTTATAAGTTTTAAGGAATACTATGCTTCTTTCTTCCCTTAAACAGCAATTAATGTTGCCACAAATGGCTAATAGCTTGTTGGAGCAAGGACTTAATTATTTAATCCAACGCAGTGAAGGGGTAGAACCTTATTTGCGTAAATTAAATAATAAAGTATTGTCTTTTTCTTTTAAGCAGGGTGGACACGGCTTTCTTCTGTTTTCTCAACAACGAGTAGATATTTTAACCGAGTATGAAGGAGAGGCAGATTGTGTGGTATGTGCAGATGCAAATATATTGTGGCAACGTCCTCAAAAAAGCCAATTAGCAGAGTTTATTAATCGCCAGAAAATTGTTTTTCAAGGCGATTTGCAAGTGTTGCAAGATACAGTGGCATTGGTTGAAAAGTTAGAAAAAGATCCAGCAGAACTATTAGCGCCATATTTAGGCGATGTTATGGCACATACTTTGAGTCGTGGTACGCAACAATTACAACAACGCCTTAAACGTCAATTTCAAACGACAGAACGTCATTGGGGCGAACGTTTAACAGAAGAGTGGCAAGTAATTGCTCCTTCATTGGCTTTGTTAGATTTTTATGATCAAGTTGAGAGTTTAGGCGAAGATGTACAACGACTTGAGGACAAGATCAATCGGTTGACAGGAAAAGTATGAAGTTAAAACACTATTGTCGTTTCTATCAAATCGCTAAGGTTATGTTGCAATATGGATTAGATGAAGCATTGCCTGAAATAGCACTCACCCGTCCACTTCGTTGTGCGAGTAAATTACTTTTCTGGATTAAAAATGAGCATTCTGAAAAATCATTAGGAATGCGTTTACGTTTGGCTTTTCAAACATTAGGTCCAGTTTGGATTAAATTTGGGCAAATGCTGTCAACTCGACGAGATCTCTTCCCACCAGAGATTGCGGATGAGTTAGCCTTATTACAAGATAAAGTGACACCATTTTCTGGCGAACTAGCACGAGCGGAAATTGAGAAAGCATTGGGGGGCAAAATTGAACAGTGGTTTGATCAATTTGATGAAAATGCGCTAGCTTCTGCATCGATTGCACAAGTGCATACAGGACGTTTTAATGCTGACCAGCCTTTAGCTGGGAAAGAAGTCGTTTTTAAAGTCATACGCCCAGATATTCAACCTGTGATTGCGTTGGATATTGCGTTAATGTATCGCATTGCAAAATGGATCCCACGTTTGACACGAGAGGGCTATCGTTTGCGTCCTGTAGAAGTCGTACAAGAGTATGAAAAAACGTTATTGGCAGAATTAGATCTGCGACAAGAAATGTCAAATGCGATACAGTTACGACAAAACTTTGCTGATAGTCCTATGTTATATATTCCTGAAATGTATCCTGATTTTTGTCACAAAAATGTGATTGTGATGGAACGTATTTACGGGATTCCTATTTCAGATATCGCTGCGTTAGAAGCCAATGGTACAGATATGAAAATGTTGGCAGAACGAGGTGTACAAGTATTTTTTACCCAGGTATTTCGAGATAGTTTCTTTCATGCAGATATGCACCCAGGCAATATCTTTGTTAGCTATGAACATCCAGAATCGCCACAGTATATTGGTATCGATTGTGGGATTGTAGGAACATTAAATAGTGAGGATAAACGTTATTTGGCAGAAAACTTTTTAGCGTTCTTTAATCGAGATTATCGGCGAGTAGCACAGTTGCATATTGATTCAGGATGGGTACCAGAAGATACTGACTTAGATGAATTTGAGCAGGCGTTTCGAGTGGTTTGTGAACCGATCTTTTCTAAACCATTAGCGGAAATCTCTTTTGGCCATGTGCTATTGAATTTGTTTAATACAGCACGCCGCTTTCAAATGCAGGTACAACCGCAATTAGTGCTATTGCAAAAAACATTGTTATATATTGAGGGGCTAGGCCGTCAGTTATATCCGCAACTTGATTTATGGCAAACGGCTAAACCATTCTTACAAAATTGGATGAATGAACAAATTAGCATGAAGAAAATGTATCGTGATTTTCAATCGCATATTCCTTATTTGCGTGAACATTTTGCTTCTTTCCCACAAACGTTGCATCAAGCATTATTGGAACAGAAAGAGATTAAACGTGAACTTGTGTTGATGCGGCGAGAATTTAAATTACAGCAACGAAAAAATACCCAACGGGTGTATAGCGTTATTGTGGCGAGTTTGCTATTCTTTGGCGCGTTATTTGGCTATCATTTTTTACCAAGTTGGCTAAGTGTAGGATTATTACTTCTTGCCAGTGTAATGCTAGTGAGAAGTGCGTTAAAGAAATAATACATGGATTACGACTAGTCTTATGACTAAGAGTAGCGGTATAATCTACGAAATTTTTTTACTTATAGAGGTATTATTATGGGTGGAATTAGTATTTGGCAATTACTGATTATTGTCTTAATTGTTGTATTGCTTTTCGGAACAAAGAAATTAAAAACCTTAGGTTCAGATCTTGGTGAATCAGTAAAAGGCTTTAAAAAAGCAATGAGCGAAGACAGTGAAAAAGATGCTGAATTTAAGAAATCTATTGAATCACAAACCAGTTCTACTAGCGAAACAGCAAAAAGCAAAGATAAAGAGCAGGCATAACCGTGTTTGATATAGGTTTTTCAGAACTTGTTCTGATTTTTGTCATCGGTTTAGTTGTATTAGGGCCACAGCGTTTGCCTGTGGCTATTCGTACCGTAGTTAGTTGGATTCGTACATTACGTAATCTTGCAAATAATGTACAAACAGAACTAGCACAAGAATTAAAGTTACAAGAGCTGCAAGAAAGTATTAAAAAAGCTGAACATTTGAATTTATCAGCACTTTCGCCAGAGTTGAGTAAAACAGTCGAAGAGTTAAAGGCTTCGGCAGCAAAAATGCAGCAGCAGCTCGATCAGCAAACTCAAGTGGCACATCAAGCAGTTGATCAATTAAAGTCATCAGTTAATACACCTTCTGCAGAATCATCTGTTGCCACAGCTACTCATACAGACGTTTTACCTGATGAACAGGCTGAATTGGCAGAAATTGATGAGGAAAAATTAATTCTAGAACAGCATAGTGATGATCTAGCAACTTATGATCCAATGCCAAATGAACAGCAAGCAACTATCATCAATCATCCAGAGAAAAAAGAATCTTAATTGTGTTGTTATCAATGAGGGAAGGTTATGCCGAGTGTTGATGAATCTCAACCGCTAATTACCCATTTAGTTGAGTTACGCAATCGCATTTTAAAAAGTTTTGTATGTGTGCTGATTGTGTTTATCGCATTAGTTTATTTTGCAAATGATATTTATCATATCGTTTCAGAACCATTAATTAAGGAATTACCGAATAACTCGACAATGATTGCAACGAATATTGTTGCACCATTTTTTACGCCAATAAAATTAACAGCAATTACGGCAATTTTTTTATCAGTTCCTTATATTTTGTATCAAGTCTGGGCATTTATCGCACCAGCGTTATATAAACATGAAAAACGTTTGATTTATCCGTTACTCATTTCGAGTACATTATTATTTTATGTGGGCGTGGCATTTGCCTATTATGTAGTTTTTCCGCTTGTGTTCTCATTTTTAACCAAAACTGCCCCAGAAAGTGTGGCAATCGCAACAGATATTAGTAGTTATTTGGATTTTGTATTAACGCTATTTTTAGCGTTTGGTATCTGTTTTGAAGTACCTGTTGCCATTATTTTATTATGTTGGAGTGGGGTGGTGAGCGTTTCTGGTTTAAAAGAGAAACGTCCTTACATTTTAGTCGGGGCATTTGTGATCGGTATGCTATTAACCCCACCAGATGTCTTTTCTCAAACATTGCTCGCTGTACCAATGTATCTTTTATTTGAAGTCGGCGTGTTTTTTGCTCGCTTCTATCAACCAAAAGAAGAAGAGTAAATTCATTATTTTTCAATCATTTTAGGAGGAAACCGCCATATCTTGGCGGTTTCTACATTATAAGAAAATAACGAAAGTAAAAAACAAGGAAGATAATTATGACTCAACAAATTTTTTCAGAATTTCCTGTACGCAGAATGCGTAGAATGCGTAAACAAGATTTTAGTCGTCGTTTAATGGCAGAAAATAAACTGAGTGTGGATGATTTAATTTACCCTGTATTTGTGATTGAGGGAGAAAATCAGCGTGAACCTGTGCCATCTATGCCAGGTGTAGAACGCTTAACCATTGATCAGTTATTGATTGAGGCGGGAGAGTTGGTGAAGTATGGTGTACCAATGATTGCCTTATTTCCAGTGGTGCCACAAGAGAAAAAATCATTAATGGCAGAAGAAGCCTATAATCCACATGGTTTGGCACAACGAGCAGTACGCGCATTAAAACAGGCTTATCCAGAATTAGGGGTAATGACAGATGTTGCATTAGATCCTTTTACGACTCACGGTCAAGATGGAATTATTGATGAAACGGGTTATGTTTTAAACGACATTACGACTGAAGTATTAGTAAAACAAGCACTTTCTCATGCACAAGCTGGAGCAGATGTGGTTGCACCAAGTGATATGATGGATGGACGTATTGGTGCAATTCGTCGTGAACTCGAAGCCAATGGCCTTATTAACACATTAATTATGGCATATTCGGCAAAATATGCGTCTTGTTTTTATGGTCCTTTCCGTGATGCAGTTGGTTCTTCTGTAAATCTCAAAGGGGGAAATAAATTTACTTATCAGCTTGATCCTGCAAATAGTGATGAAGGCTTACAAGAAGTAGGTTTAGATTTGCAAGAAGGGGCGGATATGGTAATGGTAAAACCAGGTATGCCGTATTTAGATATGGTATGGCGTGTGAAACAACATTTCGGTGTACCAACATTTGCTTATCAAGTATCGGGTGAATATGCGATGCAAATGGCTGCAATTCAAAATGGTTGGTTGAAAGAAAAAGAGAGCATTATGGAAGGCTTACTATGCTTTAAACGTGCTGGTGCAGATGGTATTTTGACTTACTTTGCGAAACAAGTTGCACAATGGTTAGCAGAAGAAAAGTAAGATAATGACAGTCGAGTTCAGTATTCAAGCGTTACAAACAGCGTTGCAGCAACAATTTCCACAACAGCAACTAACTTCTGGTTGGGGCAATCAACAAGCAGAAATTATGTTTATTGGTGATGCACCAGGTAAAGATGAGCTAGAAAAAGGGCCGTTTGTAGGAACAAGTGGCAAGTTCTTTGATCAAATGCTGAACTCGATTGGTCTAGAGAGAGAAAATATCTATTTAACTAATGTGGTCAAATTTCGTCCTGAAAACCGTGATCCTAATAAACGTGAAATTACGGCATTTACTGAGTTATTGCAGGCGGAAATTGCATTAGTTAAACCTAGAATTATTGTACCTTTTGGGCGAATTGCATTATCTGTGTTTTTACCTGATCTCAAGATTAGTGAAGTACACGGGCAAGTATTTTCTTTAACCAGAGGGGATAATTCATTTTTATTATTGCCAATGTATCATCCAGCGGCAGCGATGCATAATGGAAAAATTCGCCCAATGTTGAAACAAGATTTTCTCACATTGGGCGAGGTGTGGAATGAATTGGATTAATAACTTGAGTTAATTAATACTTCTTCGCCGTAGCCACCAAGCGTTGGCATTGGTAGATAGGTAGAATTTTGTGCTCGCATAATCCGAATACCACGAATACCAGCCTCTTTTGCTGCTAAGATATCATCATCACTATCTCCATAATGGATAGAGATTTTATGCTCAATGATTGCTGGGGTTTTATTGTATTTAGTGGTACGTGGACGATCCCCCATAAAATCAACAGGGTGCATATTTTTTACCCCTAATGCTTTTTCTAGAATTGGGGTGACACCATCAACTTTTCCTGCCGTTCTACCAGTAATGAAGTAAACACTATCACCACGTTCTTGGTGCATTTTAATTAATGCTTTAGCGGCTTCTTTTGGAATCGAATATTTATCACAACCACCATTTACTTCATCCCAGAATGCCTGATTTTTCAAATAGTCAAAACTATTTGGTGAATATTTTTGTTGGCCATAATAGAAACAAGGGCTAGAAAATAACACGGTATCATCAATATCAAAACTGACATTAATTGGGCCTTTACCAGCCAGACTTTGTTTAATCTGCTCAATTGACACCCAATGAATTGGTGCTTGTTGCAGCATTTCTTGTGCATTAGTGCCAGGTTGAGTATAAGGTTCCACTTTTGCCGCAGAAACAGTCATTGCTGTTGATGCAAGTAAAACAGCAAGTGAAAGTTTCTTCCATGTTATAGACATAATTACAACTCCTTAATCATTATTGTTGTTTATTTAATAAGAATATACCTGTGCTTGCAAATTGAAGATAGGCTTCCTTAGTTTGTGGATGGAAATGTTCAGGTGCAAGATTCACAAGTAACTCATCATTCCCCCAAATCACAATGATTTCCCAATGGTTTCCCATATAAACAGCTGATTTGATAGTACAGCGTGTTTCAGGATTACCTTGTTGGACTAACATAATTGCTTCAGGGCGAATTCCTACCAAACATTCTCCGTTTGGCACATTAAAATCTGTTGCTTGTTCAAGTGTTAACGTATAGCCGTTTATCGTCACTTGATTGTTTTGTAGATACCCATTTTAAGATACTTGCTTCACCCATAAATTTTGCTAAGAAAAGCGAATTTGGGCGTTGATAAAGCACTTTAGCAGGGGCTTTCTGCATAATTTTACCTTTGTTCATAACGATAACTTCATCGGAAACGGCAAAGGCTTCACTTTGATCGTGAGTAACATAGAGCGAGGTGATATTGAATTTTTGTTGTAGTTCACGAATTTTTTCTCGCATACTACGGCGTAAATTGGCATCTAAGTTACTTAATGGTTCATCAAAGAGCAATACTTTTGGTTTTAAGACTAATGCTCGAGCGAGAGCAACACGTTGTTGTTGTCCACCAGAAATTTGATCGACATAACGATCACCAAAACCAGCAAGATCAACTAACTCCAATGCCTCTTCAATACGTTGTTTACGTTCTTCTGGACTCACACCTAACATCTTTAAACCATAACCAACATTGTCGGCAATCGACATATGCGGGAATAACGCATAGGACTGGAACACAATACAAATATCACGGCTTTGAATAGAAGACTTGGTTACATCTTCACCATCGATAAAAATTTGTCCAGTGGTCGGGCGTTCTAAACCTGAAACAAGACGTAAAATGGTGGTTTTACCACAACCAGAAGGCCCTAATAATGTTGTCATAGTTCCTCGTTTGATGGTTAAACTGAGATCATCGATCACAACAGATTTACCAAAACGTTTAGTGACATTTTTTAATACAAGAAAGTTATTATCGTTATTCATAAAACAACCTCAATTTAAATCATCTGTTTGGCTTTTGAACGAGAGATACGAGTATCGCCCACTAACCAGTCAAAGAAAAGAATAATCGCCATCATCACAACAATCAGTAATGAACCATAGGCAATGGCAATACCATATTCACCGTCTTCTACACGGTTTAAGATATAAGCTGTTGCCACACGAGTATCAGCAGTAACTAAGAAGACAATTGCACTTACTGTTGTCATAGCACGCACAAAACTGGTAATTAATGCAGAAAGCAATGCTGGTTTTAATAAAGGTAAAGTGACATACAGCAATGTTTTCCAAGAACTACCTTTTAAAGAAAGTGAGGCTTCATCTAATGATTTATCTAATTGACCTAATCCAGCAATTGCTGCCCGCATTCCGATTGGCAGATCACGCATAACCATCGAAATAATAATGATGATACCAGTACCTGTGATATAGAAAGGAGCGTCATTAAAAGCAAGGATATAAGATACCCCTGCAACAGTACCTGGAACAGCAAAGCAGAGCATGGTTAAGAATTCAAGTGTTTTCTTACCTGCAAAATCTTTGCGTACCACAATATAAGCGATTAATAGACCAAATAATGCGGTTACTGGTGCGGCAATACCTGCATAGATAATCGTATTGATTAATGATGGCCATGCACCGTCACTAAATCCTTGTCCAAAAAGAGAAGCGTAGTTTTCTAAGGTTAAGGTGTAATCGACACCCCAGTTCACCGTAAAGCTACCATAGAAGATACTGCCATAAAGTGTTGCGTTAAAAATCACCCAGATGGCGAGCAGAGCAATAATGGCATTTTTTAAACCAGCTGGTAAATCTTGTACATCACCACGATAAGATTTACCGGATACGGTAACGTAAGAACGATTACCAATCCAAATATATTGCACAATAAAAATACCCAATGAGAACAATAATAAAATTGTTCCTAAGGTACTGGCTGACGCGTAATTTAATTGAGAACCAGCAATATAGAAATAAATTTGGGTCGCAATGACGTCAAAACTACCGCCAAGTACTAATGGGTTACTGAAGTCTGCAAGTGATTGAATGAATACTAATAAGAAAGCATTTGCTAAAGCAGGTTTAAGTAACGGGAATATAACTTGGAAGAAAGTTTGATAGCGATTAGCTCTTAATGTATAAGAGGCTTCTTCAATAGAAGGATGAACTGATTTTAATGAACCTTCCAAAATCATAAAAGCCAATGGGGTAAAGGCTAAAATTTGAGCAATCGCAATACCATTAAAACCATATAACCAGTTAGTATTGGTAAAACCAAAATGTTCAACTAAGAATTCTGTTAGATAGCCAGAACGTCCGAGCATTAAGGTTACGCCTAAACCGACCACAAAAGGCGGTGTTACGATTGGCAAAATAGAGAAAATCTTACCAATGAATGCAGTACGTCTTGCAATTCTTGTGGTGTAAAGTGCAAAGGCTAAACCAAAAACGGTTGAAATAAAACCAACAAAAGCAGATAACCATACTGAGTTTGCAATTACCCGAACAATATAAGATTGTCCAACAATATCAATGATTTGACTCGGCTTAAACTGTTCGCCATCGTAAAACATCGAGATAAAGATCGCGAATGTTGGATAAACGATAAAGAAAAAGATTCGGTATTATGTAGCAAATGCACAAAGATTTAATTTTCTGTTTTTGCTACATTTTTCTTACCTATTATAACTTAATTAAGGGTAAGAAAAACCTATGGGACGAACAGTATTAGAAAAAGCGTTAACAGAAGCTATTGCAGAATGTGAAAAAGACGGTGAAGCAATTGAAAAACAAATTACTACCCTTCAACGACAGTTGAAAGATATATATCAAAAAATGGCGGACTATCGTACCGCACTAAACCATTCAAAAAACACTCACTTTTCAACCAGTAAAAAAGCAAGAAATGCCCGTTTTCTTTCCTCTCCTCAACAATTAATTGCCAGTATCTTGAAAAAACACTCGGATAAGTGGTTAAGTACAAATGAAATTACCCGTCAAGCAATGGTATTAGACGGACAAAAGGTAGGGCATACCTTACCGACAGCGCAAATACAGACAATCTACACGGTTTTGCAGTATTTGATGAAGAAAGCGTTAGTTGAAAAATGCTGGAAGGATAAAAAATGTTATTGGCGATTAAAGGTCAAATAGTACAGAATATGACTATTGTTGTTTCAATCGCCAACGAATATTGACTATATTATATTCAATCCGCTCAACAATGCCTTTATTTAACCAGTGGCGTAATGCCCCACGCATTGATGCAGTATGTTGAGCGGTTATCGGTTTATCTGCTTGTCCGTCTTTGATTAACACTAAAGTAATCAGTTCATTTACGGTAAAGCTACGGTTTGGCTCTTGCTTCAATACTTCAAGCACCATTTTTCGCAATTTGCCTTTGAAGAGGCGTTTATAGAGCTTATAGGTAAAATTAGCTGTATTGTATTCATTAACAGAATGGCGATGCTGTAATACCTCAAGGGCATGCTCAAGTTTTTGTAATTTATCATCCACAAGGGCTAAATGTTTTACTACTTGCTCTCGCTCACGCTGTAATAAGCGAATTTTGTTTTCTATTTGATTAATACAGACTAATTTTGCCATTATTGCCAGACGACCTCTTGATGAATAATTTTTCGTTGCCAGTACCCACACCATTCATTATTTTTATTCGTCGTATGCAAACATTTACCCAAGATGTCATTAAACTGCCAACCATTTGACTTTCGTCGGTTATCTTCACGGTAAGCTATTTCATTCGCATAATTGAGTAAATAGGTATTACTCATTTTATGCGTTTGGCCGTAATACATTCGTTTGAAACGGCTAAAGAAACTTTCTGCTTGATTATTGGTTACGCCTAAATCACTGCGATACATTTCTTTATGATTCACTGTTTGTAAATTGTAGTGTGGTAATAACACTTCATAAGCATGACTTTCATCAGTATTAATACGACTATTGGCTTTAACAAAACGTGTGGCAAAAGCATCAATAATGGGTTGAGATTCTGTTTTTGCTACCATGACTAATGACCGTTTAGCGCCACAATGCAGTATATTTTCTTGCTTCTCATTGATTGTATAATGTTCTCTAGCCACAATAATACAACGCTTATCAGGATTTTGATTTTCAGCTAAACGGTAATCCAAGCGGTTGCTTTTCTTATTTGCTTTGCGTGGTGCTGGATGAACGTAAGTACCATCCATATCAACTTCCCCTGATAAAGGTTGTAAATCTCGTGTTTCTAATAAAGCTTTACGAATTTTATGAGATAATACGAATGCAGTTCGATAATTTACATCAGCATCACGAGAAAGTTGTAGTGATGAAATGCCTTTAGCGGCATTTACAAACTTAGCTATAATATAAAGGTAAGTTTGTAATGACTTTTTGCGATTAGCGAAAATTGAGCCAGAGGTTATGCTAAACGTATGATTGCAATATTTGCATCGCCATTGCTTTCGAGTAGAGATGAAATAGGCTTTGTGAGCTATACCGCATTCAGGACAGGCAACATTTTCTTTACTTCCCCAACGCAACTGGCAAAGTAAATCGAACGCTTCGTCATCAGATAGACGGGCTATCTTAATGGGAGAAAGCGTGCGTGCTTTAGCGTTGAGGAGGAAGTGTTGTGCCATAACCTTAAAATATGTCATAATGTGAAATTGTGTTGAATTTTACGACGAAATGTGAATTTTTTCAAGGGGAATTTCACAAATGCGTATATCAGAAAGATTAAAACTGCTTTGCAGTCAGCAAGGTTGGCGAATCAAAGACTTTGCAGAATTAACAGGATTGCCGTATAGAACAGCTCAAGGCTATATTAGCGGAGATCGAGAACCTAATTCCGACGGAATGACAATTTTAGTTGAAAAATTGAATATCAATATAAATTGGCTATTAACAGGTAAAGGGGTTATGTTTATTGATCCCGAAGAAAGCAAACAACAATCTTTTATAGATTCTGAAATTCATTTAATTTCAGAATATAGAAAAGCAAATGGTATAGGAAAAAAAATAATTTTATCTCACGCATCATTAATTTCAAAAGAGCTAAAAAATGAAAAATGATTCCCTTTCATATAAAAAAAATGTAAAACAACCCTCTATTTCAGAGAAAAATACTCTTAACCACTTAAATAGTAAAGAATGGGTTGAATTTACTAAATCTTGGTTTATAGAAAGTCCATCACCAAGAGCAAAAGGTGTTATATTACACCCAGCAAAATACCCTGAATCATTAGTCGAAAAATTTTTATTATTCTTTACTCAAAATGATGGGGTAATATTTGATCCTTTTCTTGGTACTGGAAGTTCGTTAGTTGCCGTAGATAATTTAAACAAATCTGTTCTAGGTAGTAATAGAAAAGGATTTGGTACGGAATTAAATCCTGAATATGCTAAAATAGCTAGTGATAGAACAGAACAAACCGTATATAACAAGAATTGCTTTGATCTTAATATAGATGAAATTCCTGATTTAGATTTTATTATCACCAGTCCGCCATACTGGAATGTATTGCATAAGGATAGTGGGCATATTAATAAAAAAAGAGAAAAAATGGGGCTTGATGTAGTCTATTCAGATGATGAATCAGATTTGGGGAATATTGATGATTATGATGAATTTATAAAAGTATTAAGTGATTTTTTCTCTAAAATTAGTATTAAATTAAAAGATAAGAAGTTCTGCGTTGTTGTTTTATCTTGCACAAATAGAAAGGGGCGTTTTTATCCAATTCCTTATGATTTTGCTGGAGAACTTCAAAAAAAATGTAAGCTAGTACTAAAAGGGGAAAAAATATGGTGCCAAGACAATAAGGCTTTAATGCCTTATGGTTATCCATATAGTTTTGTCCCTAACTTTACCCATCATACTTGCTTAATATTTAGAAAAGAGAATTAAAAATGAAAACAGATACTACTAATATATTTCTAACAGAGGAAGAAATAAACTTCTGTAAGATTATTAGCGAAATGAGAACCAATCTACAAGAAGATGATCCATCTTTATCATATACAACATATAAAGAGAGAAGATCTGATAACAATTTTATAGGTCAAGTTGCGGAAGTCGCATTATTAAAATTTTTTTTATGATAATAAAATATCATTTTCAGGAACTTGCTTTGCAATTACATATGCTCACTCTAACTCAAATAAATCAATACTACCACCTCTAGCTGATTTTATTTTATTTAATGGTAAAACCATAGATATAAAATCTGACAGGTACGATCTCCCCAGATATGGCGGTGTAATACCTAATGAAAAATTAAAACCAGTGCATATTGCAGACTATACATTTTGGGTGGAATATAATGAAAAGCATAATAATAAAGTAATCATACATGGTTGGAGTAATAAATCTGATTTAATAAATTTAATTCAAGAACCAAATGCAGTAACACCAAGTGGCAGACCTATGCCAAAACCTTGTAAAAGATTACCGTATAGTAAATTCAGAAATATACCTAGCTTCTTAGATGAAATAAAACAAGCTCGGACAACTGGTATATATCAAATTGAAGCCAATAAAATATTTCATAATGTTGATAATAGTGATATTCTAGAAAATGATAGTATCGGAGAAAATTATAATAATTGGGTAAAAGAAGTTATACATAGACTTTTAAATTCAAAAAGCAATATTAGAATAACAATATTTAACACTAAAAATATTATCAGTATAATGTGTGAAAATATAGAAACAAAACAAATGGGAAAAGTAATATCTTTTATTCCATCAAATAATAACTATATAGCTAGAGAATTTTTTATTAATTTAGTTAAATCAATAGAAAATATGCTTTCATATATATAATGAATACCAGAAAAAACTTACTGTCAACTTCCCTATTTATGGCACAATGCTAAATTAGAGTTTTCCAGTTTTTCCCTGTAAGCTGATGATGGTAAATTACCAAGGCTTTCATGGGTTCGCTCTTCGTTATAATCAAGTCGTTATCCCAATGGGAATCAAGTAATTCGAGTTAAGAAAAGACCTAATGATGGAAAGCAAGTTGTAAAAGACGGTATTACATATCCTGAACAATTTTCTCTCGATGAAAATGGAAATTTAGAATTTACACCCACCATCTCAGATAAAACGATCGTGAATGGAATATAATATTGTTGGTTGGAAACATATTGTTTGCATGCTCTAATTTCGACATAAATAAGATATTATATCCAAGTGATAGCGGGTATATAGAACAAACAATTCCCGTTGCTTTTGCAGGGAGATGGGTAAATAAAAAGAATCCATCTTATAATTATTGCTATCCTCAAACTGATTTTTCTGAATACGCTATTCTAAATATCACTCCAGAGCATAATGTATTAGAATTTATAGGGTTTAGTTTACATAAAGTTGCTAAATTCTATTCGCTAACTCAAGATGCTTTTAGCGCACAAGTCAAAGCGAAAACAATAGATATGGGAGAAATAAACGAAGAAGCAGAAGATAAAATAGAAAATCTTAGCGCCAAATTAGTGGATAAGAATACCATCATTGTTGATAGTAAAAGATATTATCGCTGTCCTTAATGCTAATTTTTCTTTGTTGCCACCCTTTGGGGTGGCTTAATATTAAAATTGCTCATTATTTATCCAGCTTATTAAATTAAAACTGATTAAAAATAAAGCAAACGAACTAGGTAAATATCATAAATATAACTCATTATTCCTAAAAAATAATCTTTCTTTATCAAAAACTTAAAATTATTTTGCAATATTTATTAAAAATAACTTGACAGACATTCTGATTTCTGTTTAAAAATTTCGCTTGACATAGCCCTCCCTTACAACTACCATTTTCGGCACGGATAATAGTCCCTTTATTACAGTTTTTGATTGTTTTTAAGCCTAAAAAGGCTTGGAAAATCGAAAGTTGTAATAAAGGGACTTTTGTTTTTATGGCACAGCATTTCCTGTTATCTGCAAAAGCTCGCCGCTTGTCACTGATACAAGTGGCTGGGCTTGCTGATACAGAAATAATGGCTCTACTCAAAAAGGCCCGATGGGGAACAGAAGAAGAGCAAGTTTGCCCTCGTTGCGGTATTCGTCATTTTGCCTACTTCATTAAAACCCGCCAACAATGGCAATGTAAGCATTGTCACACTCGCTTTTCAATTACGACAGGTACCATTTTCCAATCCCATAAATTATCACTAAGGCAAATTCTTATTGCCCTATATCTATTTACTACCGAGAGTAAAGGATTGTCTGCCGTTGCGCTTTCACATAAGCTCAATGTGCAATATAAAACAGCTTGGGTTCTTCTGCATAAATTCAGAGAATCGCTTAATCTCACTAAAGATTTAACCGCACTTTCGGGCGAAGTTCATATAGATGGTTGTTATGTGAATTACTATCTTCGCCCGAAGAACTTCAAACATAAACGTATTGATAGACGAGCAAAACGCAATCAACGCAAAGACAAGTCTTGTGTAATGGTATTCCGCCAACGTGCAGCTAATCAGAATAGGATTCAAGGTGCGGATAGAAGTATTGTAGCGCTTATTAAGGAAGAAAATACCCAAGACATCCTAGCCCTAACGCATACATTGGTGAAACCAAATAGCACAATTTGTGCTGATGAAAATCCAGCTTACGATAGCCTTACTTTGCATTATCAACTAGAACGAGTAAATCACTCACAAGAATACTGCTCAATAGACGGTATTACCAACAACCTTGCCGAATCGTTTTTTGCTCGGTTACGAAGAATGATTACAGGAATACACCACCGAATGAGTAACCGCTATCTTATTCACTATGCAAATGAAATCGCTTGGCGAGAAGATGAACGCCGTAAAAGTATTCAAGAGAAATTCAATGAACTACTCAATAAATGCTTAAGTTGTCCGCCATCACGCCATTTCGTCGGCTATTGGCAAGGTAATAAAAGACCGCCCGTTTCCTTTGGGGTATCAAGTCTAAGTGATAATCAACAATACCATATAGCAGCTTAATAGAAAAAGGGAGGTATATTTACTATGAAATCTATCATTGTTATTGATATACAAGATATTCATTTTGATTATGAAATGGATAATACTCACGATTCCGTACAAGATGATACAATTTGGTTAGCATTGGAAAATGAAGAGGGGTTGCCTTGGGATGATGTTATGGAGCAACAAGAAGAATCTGATAAACCACGTTACAGTTACCTCTGGTGAGATGTGACAATTTGTAAAAGACAATAAATTAGAAAATGTCAATGTACCAAAAGAAGGCGATATATTGAAATTCTAGTAAGCAAAGTACGGTCAAATTCTTCCAATATTTGACCGCTATACTGATTATAGTAAATATTATTAACCTTATCTTAAAGTGCTATGATTGCTTCAATTCTTTCCAAGCTTGAGAAATAATCTCACGTGCTGCTTGAATCGCAAGAAATGCTAATATAAAAGCAACAATCAAGTCAGGATATTTTGATTGAGTAAAATAAACGACAGCGCCAGCTAAGACAATCACAATATTACCGATAGCATCATTTCGAGTACAAAGCCAGACACCACGCATATTACTATCGCCGTCTCGAAAACGATAAAGTACCCATGCTGCTGTAAGATTAATCAATAACGCGAGAGAACCAACAAAACTCATTTGGCTATAATTAGGTATATCCCCATAAAACCAACGGTACAATGTGGTGAAAAGAATAAATAATCCAAATCCTCCCATTGTTGCACCTTTAATAAGAGAGGCTTTAGCTCGATAGATTAATGCCATAGGCAAAACATACAGACTTATTAAATAATTTGCACTATCTCCAAAAAAATCAAGGCTATCTGATAACAAGGAAGTGGAACCTGATTTTATTCCCGTCACAATTTCAACAATAAACATGATGAAATTTAGCCAAAACGCAAGCCATAACGTATAACGGTATTGCGAAGAGAAATGAGCAGAATTTGAATGACAATGATTTGAACATGACATGATTATCTCCGTGAGTTTTCATTTAAAATTTAATAAACTATAAACTCCGTAATCATTACAGGGTCAATAGGTAATGAATAAATTTTTTAAAATTAATGAATTAAGTAAAGCAAGTGGGATCAATTTAGAGACTATTCGCTACTATGAAAAATTAGGACTGATAACTGCGGCTCAACGGCAAAAAAATGGCTACCGTATTTTTAATGAAAAACAACTGATACAACTCCGCTTTATTAAGACTTGTCGCTCAATTGGCTTTAGTTTAGAAGAAATCAAACAACTTTGTCTATTACAAGAGGATCCAAATAATCAGTGCCAAATTGCAGATGACTTAGCAGAAAAACACTTACAACAGGTTCTATACCAAATTGAACAATTACAACAAGTAAAACAATTTTTAGAACAATTTGTTGGTTGTAAAGAACATGATGTAGCACATTGTCAGGTAATTAAAGCAATTAGAGAGATAAAATAAAAGATTACCCATGATACAAATATAATCTCTTTAACTAACCATTCAATAAGTTGCAAAAATATTATTTTTAGAGGCTGAAGTAGATTATCACCTAAATTAAAAAGCCTTGAGCTTATCACTACACTCAAGGCTTTTTTACGGTTGATTATTCAGTTTTTGGTTTCTTTGTGCAACTGCTACATAATACCGAAAAGATTAATAAAATAATGCTGAGCAATGAGGCAATAATAAATTTATCGCCTTGCATAATTTTTAATGCTGCTAAACCATTAGTTGCGATTGCGGTTAAGGTAATTACTAAGACAATAATGGAATAACCTAGACTTAGATGATAAATATTGGCAGAGAAAAAGGTAAATAAGCTAATTACACAGATTGCGAATAGTGTTGTTTTAGCTTCTGTTTCGATCGATAAACCTAGGCGAGGTAAGATCCAAAAAATAATTAATGAACAGAACCAAAACCAGCTTAGATTAAATGAATGCCAACCCATTGCAGCAAGAAATTCATCTGAGGTCGATTCTAATAGACCATAGTCTAATGCAAAAGTAGGTAAAATCGCGAAAGCGATTAAACTCAATAAGATCCAGGTTGTGGTGGTATTTAATGAAAATTTTGTTGAGTTCATACAACCTCTCAAAATAGAAATAGGGAATATATAATAATTCCCTATCAAATTAGGAAAATAGGTAAATGGGGAATAGCTATGGTAAGTGAACCATAGCTATTTATCTTACTTATTATTTATTTAATTTAACGTCATTAACCCACTTATCAATGAGACGTTTTCTTTCATCACTTGACCCATATTTTTCAAAATCATAGTTGATAAGATTAAGTTTTGTTGGATCAAATGCGTTTGGAGATTGTTCTGCTGTTGTATTGGTTAAAGTTTGTAAGGATTGACCTTTTTTCCAAGCCAACTCTTGACCTTCTTTAGATAATACCCAATCCACGAACAATTTCGCATTATCTAAGTTTCTTGCACCTTTTAAGATACTTACTCCACCGAGTTCATAACCAGTACCTTCACAAGGTACGATTAACGCTAATGGTGCACCTTTCTCTTTTTCTAATGCGTAGTCGTGTAAGAAACCAATACCAATAGTCGCTTCTCCACGAGCTGCATTACGAGATGGGGTAATACCTGATTTGGTATATTGAGAGATGTTTTTATCTAAAGATTTGAAGTAATCAAATGCTTTTGGTTCGCCCCATAATTGAACAAATGTTGCAATCGCAGTATAAGCAGTACCAGAACTTTGTGGATCAGCAATTTGGATTTCCCCTTTTAAGCGAGGATCTAATAAATCGCTCCAACATTTAGGCACATCTTTAATGCCAAGTTTTGCTAAACGTTCAGTATTTACCCCGAAACCTAAAATACCCATATAAATAGCAGAAGATAAATTACCTTTTACTTTACCAGGGTCACGGAATTTTTCGACAATTTGGGAAAGATTTGGTGATTGATAAGGTTGGAGTAGACCAAGTTCCCCTGCTTGAGATTGTGGATCAAATGTACCACCGTACCAAACATCGGCTTGAGGATTATTTTTTTCAGCTTCTACTTTAGCAAAAGTACTACCAGAACCATTACGGATAAAAGACGTTTTTACATCATATTTTTTAGAAAATTCTTGAGTTTCAGTTTCACATAATTCATTAGTGGCACTACAGTAAACAACAAGGCGACCTGCTGCTTGTGCAGTTGAAGCTAATAATATAGTACTAACTGCAATTGCAGAAAGTTTAAGAGAAGTGGATAAACGCATAAGTTATTACTCCTTAATATAGGTAAAAATACTATTTAATTATAAGTAAGGTTTATAGATAGAACTGTGAATAAATTCACAAAAATAAAAAATAATGTAATGTAAATGAATAATTGGCTAAAAAAATAGACAAAAAACTCTTTTATTTTCTTTATCAATCAAATTTGCATTCGATAAGAATCATTTTAAATAAAATAACAATTATATTGATAAGAGAAATGGATTAATGAATAGGTAATTTCTTATCGTATAATAACGGACGTTATTACTTTATTAATTACTTATAAGGAGTTTTTTATGGCAAAGTTTCGTTATTTTACGCAGCCGTTTGCAATTAAAAATTTAACATTACGTAATCGGATTGTGATGCCGCCTATGTGCCAATATAGTGCGGTCGATGGTGTACCTAATGATTGGCATTTTGTACACTATACATCACGAGCTATTGGGGGTGTAGGATTAATTATTGTGGAAATGACTAATGTTGCACCTAATGGACGTATTACACCTCATTGCTTAGGTTTATGGAATGATCAGCAACGTGATGCATTTAAGCGTATTGTTGATGCAGTGCATGCACAAGGTGCCAAAATAGGGATTCAAATTGGTCATGCTGGACGTAAAGCACAAGATTGTGATGATGTCGTTGCACCTTCAGCGATTCATTATGGAGATTTAGATTATCCTGGACAAAACTTAAAAACACCACGGGGATTAAGTAAAGTAGAAATTCAAGAGATTATCCAAGCATTCCAAGATTCAGTAAAAAGAGCAGTGGAAGCAGGTTTTGATTTAATTGAATTACATGGTGCTCATGGTTATTTAATTCATCAATTCTATTCGCCAAAATCTAATCAACGCCAAGATGAATATGGACAAGATAAAATGTTATTTGGTGAGCAAGTCATTAAAGCTGTTAAGGCAGTAATGCCAGAAGATATGCCATTAGTTATCCGTATTTCTGCACAAGAATACTCAGCGAATGGATTTGATAGTGATTACGGAGTTGAGGTGGCGAAACGCTTCGCAGCTGCTGGGGTAGATATGATTCATGTGAGCGGTGGTGGTAATGGTGCATTAGTTGAAGGTAAGCATCCACAATTTGCTGCAGGTTATCAAGTTTATTTAGCTCGTAAAGTAAAACAAGCAACGAATTTACCTGTGATTGCTGTTGGAATGTTAGATGATCCTGCCTTAGCAGATTTCGTAATTGGTAGTGGTGATGCGGATTTAGTTGCTATTGGTAGAGGTTTATTGCGAGATCCATATTGGGTGTTAAATGCACAATATGAGCAAAATGCCAGTGACAGTTCACCAATTAATGATATTCCTCGCCAATATCAACGTGGCTTTATGTAGTTGTATGTATAAGTCGGATACAGTTGTATCCGACATTTTTTTAAGTTGAAGTATCTGTGATATTGGATGGTGGTTTTTTCCATTTGCGATAGAAATATACAATCGGTGTAAATAGACATAACAATATTATACTAAGAAAGAACCAAAAAAATTGCTTATCAGAATATCCTTCATGAATAATGATAGAGGGTTGATTGATAAGGTAGGTTACTTTAATACCTTGTTGTTGTCTTAATATGTCTGCTTGTTGATATGTTAAATCTGTCTTTTCTGAAGTAAATACTTGTCCATTAACTTGATATATTAAAAAAGCAGAATAACAAGTATACTTTCTTCCCTTACCACAGTGTTCAACATTAATTTTATTGGCATAAGCTAGGTTTTTTGCACTTGGTTCAATATAGAAACGTAAATAACGAGAGCCAGTATATATCGTAAGAAATGTCATCAGGATAAATGTAAATAGATATAGTACGATTTTACAATATTTCATAATGAGTGAAGCTATATAGAGTTATTGGAAAAATGGGCTGTTTTATAGCTCATTTAAACGGATGACAAACCTAAATTCAAAGTCAAATATTAACTAATAATGACTAAATGTACGAGAATATCTTTTGTGATCAACCTTTTTTCTCCCAGCCCTCTCCTTCAGGATTGAAGAAGGCTAGGATGAGTTGCAAGAATTTATATTTTGATTGTAGTAAGCGAGGGCTGCTATTCGTTTTGACTATTTTAACAACAGATAATTAGTCTGCTTAACTTCTTCCATCACCACATAAGTACGTGTGTCATTCACCCCAGGTAAACGTAATAATGTAGTACCTAGTAATTTACGATAAGCTGCCATATCGGCTACACGTGTTTTTAATAAATAATCGAAATCACCAGAAACAAGATGACATTCTTGAATTTCGTCTAGATCTTGCACAGCACGATTAAATTCTTCAAAGACATCAGGCTTGCCGCGTACTAGCGTAATTTCAACAATGACTAATAGTGGTGAATCGAGTAATTCAGGATTGAGCAATGCGCGATACCCCATAATTACACCTTGTTTTTCTAAACGTTTGACACGTTCTAAACAAGGAGTAGGTGATAAACCAACGCGTTTTGATAATTCGATATTAGAAATTTTTCCGTTGTGCTGGAGTTCATTAAGAATTTTGATATCGATGGCATCAAGTGATTTAGCCATTTTTTTTTGACGCATGTTTTTAATCCTTTTGAGGTGGATAACGTATTTTTTATTATAGTAGATTTCAGATTAAAAGACATCAGCCGTACTTTGTACGGCTGATGTTGTTATGGTAATAATGCTTCTTGATCTGCACCTTCTTTATCGACTTTTGGTGGCAACATATGTTCACGTTTTAAACCAAAATTCAATGCTAATGCAATCGCGATATAGATCGATGAATAAGTACCAAAACCAATCCCGATTAATAGTGCTAATGAGAAACTGTGGATTGTTGGTCCACCAAATAGCAATAAAGCAATGACTACAATCAATGTAGTAATTGATGTCATCAAGGTTCTTGATAAGGTTTGACTTAACGAAATATTGATAATTTCTACTGTTGAAGCTCGGCGAATCTTACGGAAGTTTTCCCGTACACGATCGAATACTACAATACTATCGTTCAATGAATAACCAATTATCGATAAAATAGCAGCAACGAAAGTTAGGTCAATTTCTACTTGTAATGCAGAGAACACGCCGACTGTTACAATAACGTCATGTGCTAAGGAGAGAATTGCCCCTAATGCAAGACGCCATTCAAAACGGAATCCTACATAAATTAATAGCATTGCTAAGGTAATTAAAGTGGCATAAATCGCAGAAACAGTAAGTTCTTCACCAACATTTGGTCCGACGAATTCAATACTGCGAATATTAACGTCTTTATCAATACCACTTAGAATAGATTTAATATGTGTACCTAAATTTGGATCATTAAAAGATGCTGGTACACGAACCATAACATCACGCACACCACCAGAGGCTTGTACAACTGCACTGTGTAATCCATTTTCAGTTAGAACTTCACGTACTTTTGGTAAATCTGCTGGTTGTGAGAACGTGGTATCAATAACAGTACCGCCAGTAAAGTCTAGCCCCCAGTTAAAGCCTTTTGTAATAATGAAGAATAATGAAATTGCTATGACTAAAATAGAGAAGCTATATGCCACTACACGATAACGCATAAAGTGGAATAGCTTGTATGGGAACTTGATATCATTAAGACATTCAGTTTGATTATCTACATTTGTTGAATTTTTCATGCTAATTGATTCCATCCCTAAATCGATAACTTACTGAGTCGTTTACCACCATAGAGGAAGTTCACGATAGCACGAGTACCAGTAATTGCAGTAAACATTGAAATGGCAACACCAAGAGACAACGTAATTGCGAAACCTTTTACGGGACCTGTTCCTGCTGCATAAAGAATGATAGCAGTTAGAATAGTAGTTAAGTTTGCATCGAAGATACTTGAAAATGCACCATTATATCCTTCGTTAATTGCCTGTTGAATTGAGCGACCATTGCGTAACTCTTCTTTTATCCGTTCAAAGATCAGGACATTAGCATCGACCGACATCCCTACGGATAACACAATCCCAGCAATACCTGGCATTGATAAGGTTGCACCTGGAATTAACGACATTACACCAACAAGAATAATAATATTGGCAATTAAGGCGATATTTGCGATCAAGCCAAATTTACGATAGTAAAGCACCATAAATAATACAACAATGGCTAATCCCCAGAAGCTCGCTTTTAATCCTTGTTCAATGTTTTGTGTTCCTAATGATGGACCGATAGTGCGTTCTTCTACGATTTGAATTGGAGCAATGAGAGCACCAGAACGTAATAATACAGAGAGGTTTTGAGCTTCTGCTGGTGAATCAATACCTGTAATACGGAATGTATTACCAAGGCGAGATTGGATTGTAGCAACGTTAATAACTTCTTCGTGTTTGATTAAGATTGCTTTACCGTTAGCATCTTTTTGACCGCTATCTTTGTATTCACTATAAACAGTTGCCATTGGTTTACCAATTGCGGTTTTAGTCGCTTCAGACATAATATTTCCGCCTTCGCTATCCAATGAGATGTTTACTTGTGGGCGACCGTATTCATCATTACCAGAATTTGCATCCGTAATATGTTCACCCCCTAAAATAGTTTTACGATAAACCACAACAGGTCTACCATTGCGGTCATGTTGTAATTCAGAGTCAGATGGCACCATACCATTCTCTGCTGCAGCAACGTTTGCAGTTTGGTTTACCATACGGAATTCTAAAGTTGCAGTTGCACCTAAAATTTCTTTAGCTCGTGCAGTGTCTTGCACACCTGGTAATTCAACGACAATACGTTCTGCACCTTGTTGTTGAACGACAGGTTCTGCTACCCCTAATTCATTTACCCGTTTACGCAAAATAGTGATGTTTTGTTCTACCGCACTGGTTTTCAAACGAGTAAGTTCAGTTTCAGAAAGGGTTAAAGTAACGTTTTGACCATTACTGATAACATCCCAATTTGGATGTTTACGTTTTAAAACACGAACGACATTTTCAGGTGAGATTTGATCGGCTAATGTGATTACAGTGGAATAATTATCACCTGATTGTAATGCTTTATAGACAAATTTTTCTTTACGTAACTCGGTGCGAAGATTGTCTTGTAGTTGTTCTTGTTGTTTCGCTAAAACTGACTTGAGATCTACTTCCATTAAGAAACGCACTCCACCACGCAAATCGAGCCCTAGCTTCAATGGACTAGCCCCAATATTAGTGAGCCAATTTGGTGTTGCTGGCGCAAGATTTAGTGCAACAGAGTAATTATTGCCTAGTTTTTCTAGAATTTTATCTTTTGCGAGTAATTGTTCGTCTGTACTGCTAAATTTCGCCAGAATAGATCCATTCTCTAATGCAATAGATTTAATCGGAAGTTTATTTTGTTCGAGAACTTGACGAACGTCAGTTAATGTTTGTTCAGTGGCGACTTGTCCGCGAGTACCAGAAATTTGGACAGCAGGATCTTCACCATAAAGATTTGGAAGGGCATATAAAATGCCGATGGCGACCACAAAGATCACCATCAGATTCTTCCATAAAGGGTAACGATTTAACACAATTAAATGCCTTTATGAAAATGAAAAATTAAAATGTTTTAATAGAGCCTTTTGGTAAAACAGCTGCAATGAAATCTCTTTTAATAGTGACTTCAGTAGTTGCATTTAATGCAACAACAATATATTGGTTTTCATTGTCAGTAGGGATTTTGGTAATTTTACCTAATAGCCCACTACTTAATAAAACCTCTTCACCTTTCGCTAAAGAATCCATTAATTTACGATGTTCTTTATTGCGTTTAGATTGAGGACGGAAAATCATAAAATAGAAAATTAAACCGAAAATGACCAATAAGAAGATCATTTGCATACCACCGCCTTGAGCAGCTGCAGCATCAGCAGCATATGCTGTAGAGATAAGACCCATGTTGTTTTCCTTATAAATAACTAATTAAGTAAAAAATAACTCACTTTGTACTTTAACTTTGCATAGTACAAAAAGAGAAAGCTAAAAATAGCACAAAAACACAATCTTGTGAAAATGTTCTTTCCCTGTTGTACTGGGAAGTTGTACTTTTTTTCAGCAAATAATTTCTCTACTTAGTTAAGTAGAGAAATTTGTGATTAGTTTACTTGGTAATGTCCAACGCCAAGTTCATCTTCTTTACGTGTACGGTGCATAACAGCTTGTGGCGATTGTTGAATACGCAAGCTCATTTCATCTTCAGTGCGTACGACTTCACCTCGTAAAGAGTTGGTATAAACATCAGTAATTTTAACATCAACAAACTTACCAATCATGTCTGGAGAACCAACGAAATTCACAATTCGATTGTTTTCAGTGCGTCCCGTTAATTCCATAATGTCTTTTTTCGATGGTCCTTCTACTAGAATACGTTGTTCAGTCCCTAACATACGGCGACTAAATTGTGCAGCCTGTTGATTGATACGTTCTTGTAGTAGGTATAGACGTTGTTTTTTCTCTTCTTCACTGACATCATCTGGCATATCTGCTGCTGGTGTACCAGGTCGAGGAGAATAAATAAAGCTAAAGCTCATATCAAAGTTGACTTGTGCAATGAGATTCATTGTTTGCTCAAAATCTTGGGCTGTTTCTCCTGGGAAACCAACAATAAAATCAGAGCTAATTTGAATATCTGGACGAGCTTCACGCAATTTACGGATAATGGCTTTATATTCTAATGCGGTATGGTTACGTTTCATCATTGTTAATACACGATCTGAACCACTTTGCACAGGTAGATGCAAGAAGCTAACTAATTCGGGTGTATCACGATAAACATCAATAATATCGTCAGTAAACTCGATTGGGTGTGAAGTGGTAAAACGTAAACGATCAATACCGTCAATCGCTGCAACAAGACGTAATAATTCTGCAAACGAACAAATACCGCCGTCATGTGTTGGACCACGATACGCATTGACATTTTGTCCAAGCAGATTAACTTCACGCACGCCCTGTTCTGCAAGTTGGGCAATCTCAAATAAAACATCATCTACTGGACGACTTACTTCTTCGCCACGTGTATAAGGGACAACACAGAATGAACAATATTTATTGCATCCTTCCATAATTGAAACGAAAGCGGTTGGGCCTTCTGCTTTTGGTTCTGGTAAGCGGTCAAATTTTTCAATTTCAGGGAAGCTAATATCAACCACAGAACTTTTCCCTCCACGAATTTGATTTACCATTTCTGGTAAGCGATGTAAGGTTTGTGGTCCAAAAATAATATCAACATAAGGTGCACGTTCACGAATGTGTTCGCCTTCTTGTGAAGCAACACAACCACCAACACCAATAATTAAATCAGGATTTTGTTTTTTTAAATCTTTCCAACGACCTAATTGATGGAATACTTTTTCTTGTGCTTTTTCTCGAATGGAGCAAGTATTGAGTAATAGAATATCTGCTTCTTCAGCATTTTCGGTAAGTTCTAAACCATGTGTACTATTTAATAGGTCTGCCATTTTTGCCGAATCGTATTCATTCATTTGGCAACCCCAAGTTTTAATATGTAATTTTTGTGTCATTGCGGTTATTGAAAGTTAACTGATTGAAATAATGAAATTTATGCTATTGAAAATAGCACCGTTCTGAAAATCGGACGCTATTCTACCGATTTATCACAATAATCTCTAGCACTTCATTGAGGTATATTCAGGATTTATTTTCAGTAAGTTTTAGGGGCTATGGATGTTTTGGAGTAGAATAATGTCATTACAAAAAATAGGGTAACAAGATGAACGAGCAGTCTAAACATTATGATTTTATTATTGTAGGTGGTGGTATGGTGGGGGCTGCCTGTGCGGTTGGTCTGGCACAATTAGGGCTAAAAATTTTTGTCGTAGAGCAAGCACCATTATCTGTTTTTTCAGCAGAACAAGATTATGATTTACGGATTTCGGCAATTAGCTCAGGTTCAGTGAAATTATTACAATCGTTAGGTGCTTGGGATTATATTGCTGCACGACGTGTTTGCCCTTATCGTCAACTAAGTACTTGGGAAATTGAGGGCTTTGCGACCACGTTTTCTGCCGAAGAGTTAGGCTTAAGCGAATTGGGTTATATGGTAGAAAATCAGCTTATTCAGGAAGGGTTATGGCACTGTTTTTCTGCCTTTTCAACGATTAATGCTTGTGCAGAAGTACAAATTACACAGGCAGAGCGAATAGAGCAGCAATGGCAATTAACGTTAAGTAGTGGTGAAGTGATTAGTAGCCCTCGAGTGATTGCAGCAGACGGAGCAAATTCACAATGGCGTGAATTTGCTGGCATTGGTGTGACAGGTTGGCGTTATCAGCAAGATTGTTTATTGATATTAGTCGATACTGAAGCAGCACAACAGCAGATGACATGGCAACAATTTTATCCAACAGGGCCAAGAGCATTATTACCATTACAGGGGAAACAAGCCTGTTTAGTTTGGTATGATACGCCAGCAAAGATTGCACAATTAAAACAGTTATCGATGGATAAATTAACTCAAGCCATTATGATGGAATTTCCGAAATGCGTTGGACAAATTACGGCACGAAAATGTGGCGGTTTTGCCTTAACTCGCCGTCATGCTCAGCAATATTATAAAAATGGCGTTATTTTGATTGGCGATGCTGCTCACACCATTCATCCTTTAGCGGGGCAGGGTGTTAATTTGGGTTTTAAAGATGTGAAATGCTTATTAGAAAATGTAGCGTCAGCTTTAAAACAAGAACAGCAACTCAATGAAGATCACTTTTTAGCGAAATATCAACGTCAGCGTTATTACGATAATTTATTAATGCAATCGACAATGGATCTTTTTTATAAGGCTTTCCGTTCCCCATTACTGCCTGTGAAAATTGTTCGTAATCTTGGTTTAATTGCAGCAGATCGAGCGGGGGTAGTAAAACGTCAAGCGTTAAAATATGCGTTGGGGTTGTAAGGGGAATTAAGGATTTTGTTTTCAACGCAAAATCTTGACGAAATGAGGATTAGCAAGGAGCTAGGGTGTACTTTTTTTGCCTACTTTTTTTGTACAAGCAAAAAAAGTAGGGCGCCCTTTAGGGCGAAATCTAAATACTAATTTACGTGAAAAACAAGCTAAAAAATTAACTAAAATGACTTTGTCAACAAATTAAACCTTTTACTTTCAACGCAAAAACCTCATTTTACTCTTTATTTCTCAAACTCATTTTGTTTACTACGAAATAAATTGTCTTTCACTACCGTTTTAACTTCTTCTAATAACAATTTATGAATAGTATGGAGTTTTGGGCGTTCTTGACTAGTAAAAGGGATCGGGCGACAAAGTTCTAAGGTTTTAATACCTAAACGTGCAGTAAGCAATCCAACGCCCACACCTTGTGCAACTCGTGCAGATAGTTTTGCAGTAATATCTTGTGATAACCAATCCATACCGATTTCACGAATAACTTCACTTGCACCAGCAAAGGCAATATTAAATAACACCATTTTGATTAAACGAATCCGACTGAAATAGCCTAATTTTACGCCATATAAATTGGCTAACTTATTAATTAAGCGTAAATGACGCCAAGCAATAAAAGCCATATCTACTAATGCTAATGGACTAATGGCTACTAGCAGTGAGGCTTCAATTGCTTGTTTATTAATCATTTTTTGTGCTTGTTTATCAAGTGGAGAGAGAAATTCTTGACTAAACAGTTGTAATAACTCTGAGGCAGTATAACCTTGATTGGCATAATGTTGCCATTGTTGATACTGCGGATCATGTGGAGAAATTCGCATATATTCAATCAGTTGTTGAGTAAGTTCTGTTCCTTCTTTAGCAGATAATGTTGGTGTTTGTGGTGTAAGTTGTAAGCCTTTATTACGTTGTTGTAACTGTTCAAGACGTTTTAATTGGCGTAAATGGCGAAATTCATTGATGATTGCACTTAAACCTAATGCCACAATGCCACTAAATACTAAGGCAAAAGCAAAGTTGATCCACTGATGCTGTTGCCAAGTATCAATCAACCATTGGATCGCTTGAGCAACAACTGCAACGGAAAAGAGGAGTGTTGTACCAAGCAAACCTTTTTGCCACCAAGAAAGAGGGCGTTGTAAGGCAGAGTGTAAATCGTTTTCGACTTCAGAATCAGTGTGATAAGCCTGCTCATCTACGACCACTGTTTGTGAATGAAACTCACGTTTATTGTGTAATGTTTCGTTATCAGTTTGAGTTGCATCTTCTGGATGAAAAATTTTCTTCTGTTGCATTATCTTAATTTATCTCCTAGTAAATATTCTAATACCGCATCAAGGCGTAAATGAGGCAATGGTTCGCCATTGATTGCCAGTTGCGGATCAAATTGATCAAATTCAAAGCGATTAGTTTGCCAAAAGTCAGCAGTTGGTAAACGTTGTGGCACACTACCAGGAAAGAGGGTAATACGTTTTTTATCTTGACTGCGTATGCCTTGTAAGGCTTTAAATTGTTGTCCGTTTTCTTCGACAATGACTTGTTGGGTCGCTCGAATAGCAGCTAAAGCAGTAAAATCAATATCAATATTAGAGAAATGTAGATGTTCACCGTCAGCTTGGACTAATTGCCTTAATAGACTAATTAAATTAGGGATTTGCTCAGTAGTAATATGATCTGCTTTAGTCGCTGCAAAGAGTAATTTATCAATTTTTGGCGAAAATAAACGATTAAAAAAGTTGCGCTGCCCATAATGAAAACTCTGAAATAAAGCCCGCAAGGCGAACTGCATATCAATAAATGCTTCTCGACTATGATTTAGTGCAGTTAAACAATCCGCTAAAATAATTTGCCGATCGAAATGAGAGAAGTGTTGTTGATAAAACTGTTTCACAATATGGTTACGATAAAAATCATAGCGTTGTTGTAATACACGAAAATAACTTTGCTTAGTTGCCGATTTTTTTAATGCTAGCCATTGTTCAGCAGAAAGATGAGGTAAAGGGAAAAATTGTAGTGCAATTGAGCCTTCAGCGTCCCCAGGCAAAATAAAGCGTCCTGGTTGAATAAAATAGAAACCTTGTGCTTTGCATTGATGTAAATACTCTGTGTAAGCTTTAGCAAGTTGTGCCAAGATATGCTCATCTGCGGTAGCGTGTAAATCCAGTTTTTTGATTTGTTGCAACCAATTTACGGCAAGTGCTTGGCGTTTTCCTTGTTGTGATTGCTGTATGGTTAATGACCATTGTTGATAACTTTGCGATAACAACGGTAAATCCAATAACCATTCACCAGGATAATCAAAAATATCTAAATAAAGTACACCTTGTTCCTTAATATGACGTAAGAAACTTTGGCGATGTTGATAATGAATTTCTAAACGTGTTTCACTTAAACCACGAGTAGATTGTGGCCATTGAGGTGGTGTTTTTTCTAAACAAAGTAGATTTTCTTCATATTCAAAACGTGGCAATGTCCAGTCTTTTTGGGTAAGCCGTTTGACGCCAAGAATTTGTTGATTACGTGCAGCATTAAATAGCGGCAGCTGTGGTTTATCAGTCGTATTAAGTGATAATAATTGATTGATTAAACCTGTAATAAAAGTTGTTTTACCGCTTTGACTTAATCCTGTTACTGCAAGACGTAAAGTTTGATCTAATCCTCGTTCAATTAGGCTATCTATTTCATTTTGTAAGGTTTTTAACATAACTTTTTGTCCAATAAATCATTTTTTATAGTGTAGCTCATTTGAGCATAAAAGGAAAAAACGCAACTAATATGATGTTATAGGAAGAGAATTCAAGCGATAAATGGCGAGAAGAAAAGAGGAAAATTTTTTTTGCAAAAAGAAACAGATATATTTTACGTCTAAGCAAAATATATCTGTTTAAGTTATGGTTTCTACTACGATTTAATTAGCGAGTTTCGCTCAATGGAATTTCTGCATCTGGTTCGTGAGTGATACGATTACGTAAGTCACGGCGTACTAACTCGATTGTCCAGAACCAGAAAATGTGACCAACAAATTCAGAAACGTGTTCATAGAATGGCCATTCTGCTACTGGTGGAGTTAAACCTAAAAGTGGGAAAGTAATATAGTGAACACAAATATCACAAATGATCCCTGCTAATACACCTTGCCATAGTTTCACTTTCGGGAAACGTTCTGCAACAACACAGTAAGCAATCGCAAAAACTAAAGAGAAAATGATGTGAGTAACACCAATCCAGTTGAATGCTTGGTCAGCAAAGGTAAATGCTGGTGCAGTTGGATCAATACCTAAATAATCTCTTAAGAAAACGTGTGGTGGGTTGAGGAATGCACGAGAACAAACTTCTAATGCTTGTGATGGATCTTTACAAGCTGCAGCGAATAGATCTAATGGGCTGCGTGGTGGAAATGGATGTTCAGCACCCCATTTTACAAAGGCAGAAAGAAGACCTGCAAAGATACCAACAAATGCAGCAACGCCATAGCGACGACGGCTTGGGTTAGTTTGTTCAAATAGATTAATCATATAAATTCCTTATATTAATATGGTTAAAAATAGGTTTATATTGGTTATCATTTCAGGGCAAAATGATAATGTGCGCGATCATAAAACAATTATTTTTTTATACAACAAAAAAATAATCAAAAAGAGTTAATTGAATAATTGATGAACAAAAATAATAAAAACTAAACCGTTTTAGCTTGTAAAAAGTATTTTTTTGTGGTGACAAATGAAGTGAAAAAGATATTTTTGATCTTAGCTAGTAACTTTACCGTTATTTAATTCTTGAGTAAGCGGGTATTTGGTAGAAGTAAGAGGTTTATCAATAGATTAATCAAGATAAAAATATCAACAAAAAAATACCCCAGACTAAGCTGGGGTATGGAGATGATTAATTGATTAAATTAGAAATAAACACGGAAACCTACACCGATTTTGTTATCTCTATCTTTAGTATTCACGTTTGCTTTATCTAGGCTATATTTAAATGTGCCGCCTTCTACATAGGTTACAACTTGTTTTGTTAACCAGTAGTCAGTACCAAGAATAAAGCCATTGATAGTTCCTTTATCATCACCAGTACGTGCAGTTGCTTTATAGTATTTGTATTCTGCATAAACTTTCGCATTATCTAAATAGTTATATTTAGCACCCACTTCTAAAGCACGTAATTTATAAAAACCTTCTAATGCTACTTTATCAGTTTTTAAATCAGATAAATCTAAAGTCGCCTTTCTATCGCCAGATGCTTTAAGTTCTGAGTAGTCAACTGCTAATGCAAATGGACCAGTTGCTAATTCAGTACCAACTACAAAGGCATTTTCATTGTAATCTGGTGCAGAAACAGCGTTACCATCTGCATCTAAACCATCTTTATGGAAACTCTTAACTTTAGAGAAACCACCGTTTAAAGTTAAAGTGGTGTCGTTAGCAATTTCAGCAGTATAGAATAATGCACCGCCCCAACCTTTACCATTTTGTTCTTCATTAACATTTTTCTTAGCATTACCGAAGAAATAATCTAAACCGAAGCTAAAGCCGTTCCATTCTGCACTACGGAATTTAGCTGCTTTTTTATCTGAAGTATGAACTTGTTTAACATCACCAAGATCATAAGTATAGTCAGAAATACCTAAATCATCCAAGTTAGTAGCTTGGCGACCGAAAGTTAATGTACCAATTTGTTCTTGAGAAAATCCTGCATAAACTTCATGAGCTTCGATATCACTGAAACTATCTTCATCATTTGCATCAAAACGAAGTTGAGTTGCAGCTAATGCGCTATAACCATTACCTAAATCTTGAGCTGCTTTAATTTCTACACGTGAACCTGGGTTTTTAAGATCTGCACGTTCACCTTTATGTTTAGTTAAAAGAACACGGAATTGTCCGCCAAGTTCTACTTTAGTACCATCTTGGTTATAAACCACTGCTGCGTTGGCAGAAGTTGCTGCTAATGCGGCTACTGCTACTGCGACTAATGTTTTTTTCATAATAAATACCTCTTAAAAATTTTTAAGTTAAGTTCAGTGAACTTTTTGCAGAAACAGAAGTCTAAGGCGCCTCCATTTCGAGCAAAAATCCTACGCCAACTTTTTTAGTGGATCAATCTTTATTTAAACTTTTTGTTTGAAAAATAAACAAAAGATTCAATAGATGTCTATTTTTTAGACAAATAAAAAAGCCTTAGGCAACTGCCTAAGGCTTGGATAAAAGGTATATTTACTAGATTAGAAGTAAACGCGGAAACCTACGCCAACTTTATTATCTCTATCTTTGTCACCAGCTTTATCTTTCAATTGAGTTGTGCCGCCTTCTAAGTATGCTACAACTGATTTAGTAAACCAATAATCTGTACCTAAAATGAAAGTATTACGTTTTACATGATCATCTGCAGCAAGACTTGCTTTACCATTAATATATTCACCATAGATAGAAGCATTTTCTAAGTATTTATATTTTAAACCAACTTCTAATTCACGTACTTTGTTTGCAGCTGTTACACCATAATCTGTATCTGCAATACCATAGTTGTCATCACTACGTTTCTTTTGTGAATAGTCAATACCTAAAGAGAATGGACCAGATACTAACTCAGTACCTACTAAGAATGCATTTTCTTTAACATCTTTTGTTAAAGAACCTTTTTTCAATTGTGAGAAACCAGCTTCTAAAGTTAATTTAGTATCAGCTGCTAATGCTGCAGTATAGAATGCAGATACACCAAAACCAGAATCTAAATTGTAGTCTTTTTTATCTTTCTTACCAAAAATATAATCTAAACCAAAGCTAAAGCCACCAAAATTAGCACTACGGAATTTAACACCTCTAGTAGTTTCAGTTGCAGTTTGTTTAATACCACCTAAATCATAGGTATAGTCAGATACTGTAACATCATCAAGGTTAGTTAATTGGCTACCAAAAGTTAAAGTACCAACACCTTCTTTAGCAAATCCAGCATAAACACGTTTTGCTGAAATGCTATCAAAACTATTTTTATCTTGGAAACGCATTTCTAAATAAGCTAATGCACTATAACCATCACCTAAATCTTGAGTAGCATTAACCCATACACGGGAACCTACATTTTTAAGATCTGTTCTTTCACCTTCCCATTTGGATAAAAGTAAACGGAAAGAACCGCCAACATCTACTTTAGTACCATCTTGGTTATAAACCACTGCTGCGTTGGCAGAAGTTGCTGCTAATGCTGCTACTGCTAATGCGACTAATGTTTTTTTCATAATTACACCTCTGTGTTTAAGTGATGTTATTTAATAGCAAATCATTAAATAACTGGGATTATGCTAAGTAACTGTGTGATTACTCAGCGATTACTCATTTCGGGATGAATAGTACAGAGTTTCCAAAATCTGTCAATTTTTTTGTAGTTTTAGGGAACTATTTAAAAATATATTAAAAATCAATTATTTGAATAAAACTCCAATATTTTTTATATCTTGAATAATAAAATCAAAAATTGTAACATTTGAAATTAAATAATTTATCTATATGAAAAATATGATTTTTTTATAATTAAAATGAATTTTCATTTGTCAGATTAAAAGTTCAAAACTTTTTTTGTTAATTTTTAAATTTGTGAGGAAGATCACGTTATAGAAAATTAATTAGCTTATTTTTTAAGCGTTAGCCTAATTTTTTTATTCTTTTATGAAACTTTTTAGTTTTTGCAAATTTGTGATCTACCTCACTTTTTTTATTTATCCTAATTTTTGTAGAGAAAAATTGACTAAATTTTATTTGCTAAATGTTAATCGATTATTGTGTGGTTATTAAACAAAATAGATCTTGTAAGGAAGCTCTCCTAATGGAGTGGTTTTTGTAAAAATGAAAATTGTAAGTTAATTTTATTAAATAAAGAGAGTGGGGAAGATTTAAACACAAATGTTAAGAAAAATGGGCTAGTTTATAGCCCATTTTTTCTCGTTTATATTAAAGTACCATCGCTGCAATCCAACCAAAGATTAATAGCGGAATGTTGTAGTGGATAAAGGTTGGTACAACAGAGTCCCAAATATGATCGTGTTTTCCATCCATATTTAAACCAGATGTTGGGCCTAATGTGGAATCAGAAGCAGGTGAGCCCGCATCGCCTAACGCTGCAGAAACCCCAATAATGGAAGCTGTTGCTAATGGTGAAAAACCAAAACTAATACAAATTGGTACATAAATAGAGGTAATAATTGGCACTGTTGAGAACGAAGAACCAATACCCATTGTGATAAATAAACCAATTAATAACATCAAAAAGACGGCTAATCCTTTATTATCTGGACCAATGGTATTACTAAAAGACTGCACAAGTTCAGTAACACCACCTGTTTCATTGATAACCTTAGCAAAGCCTGAGGCGGCAATCATCACAAAGCCAATCATTGCCATTAAGCGTAAACCTTGTTGGAAAATATCATTACTTTCTTTAAGTTTAAAGATGCCGCCTGCCGCAAAAATAATTAAGCCAACTAACCCACCAACAATAGTTGAATCTGTGAAAAGTTGTAGGGTAAACGCAGCGATAATTGCAAAAATACTAATCCAAATATGGAAAGGTTTAATTTTAGCAATGCGTTGTTGTAAATCATCAGATGTTGGTTCACTTGAATGAACAACGTATTCTCTTGGTTTACGATAGCTGATGAATACAGCAGTTAATAAACCAATTACCATCCCAATAACAGGAATCACCATAGCAAGTGAAACTTGAGCAGTAGAAGTTTGTAAACCGAATTGAGCACCAGCTTCGTTAATATTTTTTACTAAAACATTTTCAATAAAGATTTTACCGAAACCAACAGGCAATAACATATAAGTAGCAGTTAAACCAAAAGTCAGTACACAAGCGACAGCACGACGATCCACTTTTAATTTATTTAAAATACCTAGCAGTGGCGGTACAACGATAGGAATAAAGGCAATATGGACTGGTAATAAGTTTTGGGAAGAGATTGAGAAAGCTAATAAAATAGCTAGCAATAAATACTTAAACCAAAATAGTGTACGGTGGCTAGGTGTGTGTCCTAAACGCATAATCACTTTGTAAGCTAATAAATCCGTTACACCAGATTTAGAAATGGCGACAGCAAATGCCCCTAAAACAGCATAGTTCATCGCAACGGATGAACCGCCACCAAGTCCATCAGTGAATACTGAGACCGTTTTATTGAGATCTAATCCACCAACTAATCCAGCCGTAAGTGCCGAAATAATTAGCGCAATCACCACGTTGATGCGCATTAAACTTAACGCAAGCAACACGAGAATTGAGATAACAACTTCGTTGCTAAATAACATAATTAAAGTTCCTTAAATGAATGTTGTGATGCGAGAAACGCAATAATCTATAAAAATTAGAGATTTGTCGAGCAATTTTTCTCATCTAATAGTATAGGTGGGAAAAGGTTTGCTTGTTTTAGTTTATTTACCATTAAGCAGAATAATTCAGCGGTTTTTTCTGTGTCATATAACGCAGAATGTGCCTTACTTGGTTCAAATGGAATGCCTGCTGTATCACATGCCGTACGTAATACAGTTTGTCCAAACATAAATCCAGCCAAGGTTGCGGTATCGAAAGTTGCAAAAGGATGAAATGGATTTCTTTTGATTTCAGTACGATTAATCGCTGCCATCAGAAAGTTGTAATCAAACATTGCATTATGAGCAACTAAAATAGAACGTTTACATTCGGCTGCTTTTTGCCCACGTCGAACCATTTGGAAAAATTCGGTGAGAGCAGTATGTTCATCAACTGCTTGACGTTCAGGATCATTGGGATTAATGCCATTTATCTTTAAGGAATTAGGATCGATATTTGCACCTTCAAAGAGGCGGATATTAAAGTGGCATTTTTCATCAGGAATTAGTATGCCTTGCTCATCCATTTTTACAGTCACAGCAGCAAGTTCTAATAAGCCATCAGTTTGATGATTTAAGCCAGATGTTTCTACATCGATAATAACGGGAAAATAACCACGGAAGCGGTGTTTAAGGAGATTATAATTAATAGGTTCAGATGATTGTTCAGTTGTTTGAGTCACATTGAATACCAGAATATAGAAAGTTAAAACAATCACTCCTCACCAGATAGGAGATTGGTGAGGAGTGAATTTAAACATAAAAGTTAAGATTTATTGACCTAAACCTTCTTTTGCACTTTTATTTTCAATGAACTCAATTTTATAACCATCAGGATCTTCAATAAATGCAATCACTGTTGTACCGCCTTTTACAGGGCCTGGTTCACGAGTCACTTTACCACCAGCAGCTTTCACGGCATCACAAGTTGCATAAATATCATCTACACCAATAGCAATATGTCCAAATGCAGATCCTAAATCATATTCAGACACACCCCAGTTATAAGTAAGCTCAATAACAGCGGTTTTGTCTTCATCGTCATAACCAACAAATGCCAATGAATATTTGTATTCAGGATTTTCGCTGCGACGTAAAACACGCATACCTAAGATTTCTGTATAGAATTTAATAGAACGTTCAAGATCACCGACACGTAACATTGTATGTAATAAACGCATATTTCCTCCAACGAAAAATGAAATTTAAAGAAAAAATCGAGTGATTATGCCATAATGCGTGACATAAATCACAATTTTTATCAAGGTTATTAGTATGTCAGATCATCAACAATCAAAAGTAGAAGTGGTTGCACTCTCGCTTGCTCCTATTTTATTCCTTTTTATTGCCGATTATGCTTTTTTATTGGTGAAACCTTTTGGCGAAGTCATTATTTCACACTTAATGATTGCTGTATTGTCTGCCCAATTAATTTGTCAGCTTATCTTTTTGCGTGGCGAAATTTGTAATGGGCAGCGTAGCCGTTTGAGTCGTTGGAATCTTTATTTTCTAATTTTTTGGCTTGGTTGGTTATTATTGACTTGTTTTCAAGTAAAGGTCTATTTACCTGTTCGCTTGGCTTATATTTGTGGTGTGGTATTAACATTAACTACATGGCGGCAACCGAAAGAAGAACAATTAAGACAAGGTGTTTTATGGTTAGGTTCTATTGCAGGTGGTATTGGATTATTATTAGCATTGATTCCTTTATTTTTATTACCTATCACACAAAGTTTAACATTCAATCCATTATTACAGATTGTGTTTGGTATTGGGTTAGCTTATTGGGGCTTGCTCGTTTCTCGTAATCGATTACATGGTTTGATGGCTTTATTACCCTATTTTGTGTTAATTATCTTAGTTGCAAGTGATGTTTTTGCTTTCGTGACAATTTTAATCCTTTATTTAGATCAACAAATGATGGTATGGAAACCATTTCATCTTTCCTGTTATTTTATTATCCATCTATTGTTATTAGCGATTTGGAGTTATCCAATTTTGAAAAAAACAAAACCAAATTATTGGTTATTAATGGTTAACTTTTTGTTATCAGGTATCACACCAATTTTATTGTTTTAAGCTTATTTTGAGAGTGAGCTTTCATCTGCAAATTGAATAAATTTGATGATGGGGCTTATGGATATTTCTTGTGTATGATTAGTGACAAGATTTTTACTTACTACTGTCATTTCTTCCTCAGGTAAAATAGCTGATAAGTAATAGTTTTGTGTAGGTTGTAAAAGATTGAAATGATTAAATTTTAACTGAATAAATCAGTTATCAATAGTGCGATTATTAAAAATGTAAACTGCATACCAAGCGAGTTGTTGAATGGATTTATCTAATTTTGCTTTAAAATCATTGCAGACGCTTTCAAAAATCAATTTGAGTTCGTCTAAAATGGCTTTCGTAAAAACATCACGGCGATATTTTGTTACAAAGACTAAGTGAACATGCATATTAAAAACGCAATGCCTACCATGTCTAATTTCTGTTTCTTTTTGCATAGACCAAGTGTAAAATGTTGAAAACTTACATTCTAAACCTTGTCAATGCAACTACGCAAAGCCTTTAAGTTCGAGATAATGCCAAATGGTAGCCAAATCCGCAGAATTAAACAGTTCTGTGGTTGTGCTCGTTTTGTGTTCAATCGGGCGTTGGCTTGGCAAAATGAACAATACGAGCAAGATAACCGCTTTAAGTTCAGTTACACTAAAATCGCCAACTTGCTTCCACAATGGAAAAAAGAATTCGTTTGGCTAAAAGAATGCCATTCTCAAGTGCTTCAACAGTCTTTAAAAGACCTAGAAAGTGCGTTTAAAAATTTCTTTCAACAGCGAGCAGACTTCCCAAAATTTAAGAAAAAAGGGTTAAAAGAGCGTTTTCGCTTTCCGCAAGGTTGCAAATTAGAGCAACAAAATCACCGCTTGTATCTGCCAAAGATTGGCTGGGTTTGCTATCGCAACAGCCGAGATATCGTTGGTGAAATCAAAAATGTGACCGTCAGCCAAAAGTGCGGTCGCTATTTTGTCAGTATTCAAACTGAATTTGAGTACGAAATCTCGACACATAAAGGCGGTGAAATCGGTATTGATATGGGCGTTGCACGTTTTGCCACGCTTTCAAACGGTGAATTTTTTGAGCCATTAAACGCCTTTAAAACCTACAAAGGCAAATTGGCAAAACGCCAACGCCAACTCAAAAATAAGGTTAAATTTAGTCAAAACTGGCAGAAATTAAAGGCGAAAATTGCCAAACTGCACCATAAAATTGCCAATTGTCGCAAAGACTTCTTGCATCAGACTTCAAGCAAAATCAGCAAAAACCACGCCATGATCTATATTGAAGATTTGCAGGTGTCAAATATGTCAAAATCAGCTAAAGGCACGTTGGAAGCACCAGGCAAAAATGTTGCTGCAAAATCAGGGTTGAACCAAGCGATATTAGATCAATCTTGGTTTGAGTTTCGCCGTCAGTTGGACTACAAAACGCAATGGCAAGGCGGATTTTTAGTGGCAGTGCCAGCGCAAAATACCAGTCGAACTTGCCCTTGTTGTGGTCATGTAGCAAAAGAAAATCGCCAAACACAGGCTAATTTTGAGTGTGTAGAATGTGGCTACACAGAAAATGCTGATGTGGTTGGAGCGTTAAACGTATTGGGGCGTGGGCGAGCTATCGTCCACGCGTAATAAAATGTCAGGGCAGGACATGTCCGTAGAGCTTGTG
This sequence comes from Gallibacterium melopsittaci, assembly GCF_042433085.1. Lineage (NCBI taxonomy): Bacteria > Pseudomonadati > Pseudomonadota > Gammaproteobacteria > Pasteurellales > Pasteurellaceae > Gallibacterium > Gallibacterium melopsittaci. Next base: position 18,367 of record NZ_JBHLWA010000030.1, on the reverse strand, counting down.
AAGTGAACTTCATTAGAAGTCAGCAACAAGAACCCACCGAGAGTAGTCCATTGCTTGCAATTGGCACTAGTAGGAATCTCCGTTCTTTAGGGTGGGGAGGATGTCAAGATATTGAGGTGAATGATGCTTATGATTTAAGCAAGCAGGGCGGTATTATAGTAATAAAAGTTATATGATATGGCATCATTATATAAATTATTGAAAAGATTAATTTAATATTAATAAGTGTAAGTAAAGTGAGAACATAATGGAAACAACTCAAAAACATATTCATATTTTAGGTATCTGTGGTACTTTTATGGGGGGATTAGCTATTCTTGCACGAGAATTAGGTTATAAAGTCACTGGTTCTGATGTTAATGTTTATCCACCAATGAGTGTATTTCTACAAAAAAGTGGAATTGATATTATTTCTAATTATGATGTTGAACAGTTACAACCTGTGCCAGATCTTGTCATTATTGGCAATGCAATGAAACGAGGAAACCCTTGTGTAGAATATGTATTAGATAACAATTTACCTTATATGTCTGGACCACAATGGTTACACGATCATCTATTACGTGATCGTTGGGTGTTAGCTGTATCAGGAACACATGGTAAGACAACAACGACTGGGATGTTAACGTGGATTCTCGATCAAGCTGGATTGGAACCTGGTTTTCTTATCGGTGGTATTTCAGGCAATTTTGGTATTTCTGCTCGACTTGGTCGTTCTCCGTTTTTTGTTATTGAAGCTGATGAGTATGACACAGCATTTTTTGATAAACGTTCAAAATTTATCCATTACACTCCAAAAACGTTAATTATCAATAATATTGGATTTGATCATGCGGATATTTTCGATGATCTCACCGCTATTCAACGCCAATTCCATCATATGATTAGAACTATCCCATCAAAAGGAAGGATTCTTTCTTTTGCAGATGAAACCAGTGTAAAAGAAACATTGGCAATGGGATGTTGGAGTGAACAACAGTTTATTGGTAAAGATAAAGAGTGGTATGCACAACGTTTACGTAATGACTGTACCGAATTTGAGGTGTTTCATCACCAGAAGAAAGTCGGTGAAGTGAAGTGGAATATCGTTGGACAACATAATATGTTCAATGCATTAATGGCAATTGCAGCAGCTCATCATGCGGGTGTAAGTATTGAAACTTCGTGTCAGGCTTTGGCAACATTTGTTAATGCTAGCCGTCGATTGGAAGTGAAAGGTGAGGTGAATGGTATTACGCTCTATGATGACTTTGCACATCATCCAGTAGAGATTGCAGTGACTTTAGCGGCATTGCGTGACAAAGTTGGTGGTGGCGTTCGTATTTTAGCAGTGCTTGAACCACGTTCCAATACTATGAAAATGGGGGTGCATACTAAAGAATTAGCACCTGCATTAGTCCGATCAGATTATGTTTTTTTATTACAACCAGACAATTTACCATGGGAGGTTGTAGAAATTGCAAAGCAATGTATCCAGCCAGCAACTTGGTCAGCCGATATTGATTTATTAGTAGATAAAATTGTCGAAGAAGCTAAACCAACAGATCATATTTTAGTGATGAGTAATGGCAGCTTTGGTGGTATTCATCAGAAGATTTTAACCAAACTAAAAGCAAAATCTGCAGATCCTTTAAGATAACAGTTCAATTTTTCATAATGAATGCATCTTGCATAGTAGATCTTTTTACAGAAGATTGGGCGTATGTATTGGGGTAATATTGAGTGATTAACGCTGAAATAGAAAATTAATAAATATACTGGTTTTATTATGAATTTTTCAAAATATATTGTGGTGATGTTGTTTGGTTCGTGTGTAGCAAATATCTCGATGGCAGCACCAAGCGTCCCTAAACAAGTATTTGATAATGGGTTAGTTTATTGTACGCACTCTTTGCCTGTGTCTTTAAATCCACAAACTGCCGATATTGGTAGTAATACTAATATCGTAGCGGATCAAATTTATAATAAATTGTTTGAATTAAGTGGCAATGATAACCACCTTGTGCCCTCATTAGCGACCTCTTACTATATTTCAACGGATGGCAAAACCATTACAATCAATTTACGTAGAGGGGTTAAGTTTCATAAAACGGGGTGGTTTACGCCAACGCGTGAATTTAATGCTGAAGATGTTGTTTTTTCGCTTAATCGTATTATCGGTAAAAATGATGGGATTTTTCCTCTTGAAGATGAGATTGAAAATAGTAGTACTAAAATTTCACAAAATACACTTTTTAATGAAAAGGCAAAAAATAGACATTTCCCTTATTTTGAAAGCATTCGTTTACGGAATAAGATTGAATCTGTTACTGCGATTAATCCCTATCAAGTTCAAATTCATTTAGTTTCACCAGATGCATCCGTATTATCGCATCTTTCTGGCTCAAATGCGGTAATTTTGTCATATGAATATGCCTTACAGTTAAATGCAGATGACAATTTGGCACAGTTAGATACATTGCCAGTCGGTACAGGTCCTTATCAACTAAAAAGTTATTTTCGTGATCGGAATGTTCGTTTAGTTCGTAATGATGAATACTGGGGAGAGAAAGCTAAGATTAAAAATGTTGTGATTGATGTTTCCACTACAAAAACAGGTAGGTTGGCTAAATTTTTAAATGGGGAATGTGATATTGTGGCATTCCCAGATGCTAGTCAATTGAAATTGTTAAATGAACGTTTGCCAAGTGTGCGAATTAGCGTTTCTGATAGTATGAATTTGGCATTTGTTGCGTTGAATATGAAACGTCAAGTTATGCAGAATGTAGATACTAGACGTGCGTTAGCATTAGCCATTAATCGCCATCGTATTATTCAACATATTTATTATGGAACAGCGAAAGTAGCACAAACGATTATTCCGCAAATATCGTGGGCTTCTCGTTTTAATGCGACATCATTTGATTATGACTATGATCCTGAAAAAGCTCGTTCGTTATTGGCAAATAAAAATTTGGTTTTGTCATTTTGGGTGATTGACGAGGAACAAGTTTACGACCCTAATCCTATTAAGATGGCAGAAATGATCAAATATGATTTAGAAAAAGTGGGCGTAAAAGTGAATATTAAAGTGGTATCTTATAATTTCTTGAAAAAGCGTGTACAAGAGGGTACAGATAACTACGATATGATTTTGACTGGTTGGGTAACGAATAACCTTGATCCTGATAGTTTTTTACGTCCAATTTTAAGTTGTCCATCACAAAGCACTATTTCTAATTTGAGCAGTTGGTGTCATCCACCATTAGATGCTTTATTAATTAAAGCCTTACAAACAGATGTGCAGTTACTACGTTCGCTTGATTATGATATGGCACAACAACTGATTATTCGCCAAGTTCCGATTATTCCAATTGCAACGGTAAATAATGTATTGGTAGCCAATAATCGTGTGGCAGGAATTACGATGACACCATTTGGCAATATCCATTTTCGTGGATTGTCACTAAATGAGGTACAAAAATGATTATTGCCTTGATACGTCGCTTATTATTAATTTTTATTTCATTAGTGGTTTTAAGCGTGATGTCCTATTGGATTATGTTAAAAGATCCATTAAACCAAGTTTTATTTGAAAGTTCTTTCATTAAAGGATATTTCATCTATATTAATCAATTATTAATTGGTGATTTTGGGATTACTTATGTGGGTGGAGAATTATTGCGTGATCAAATTTTGGCTGTACTGCCGTCTACGTTGGAATTATGTATTGTAGCACTCTTTTTAGCATTACTTTTCGGGATTCCATTAGGATTTATTGGCGCGTTAAACCGTGGTACGGTAGGTAGTGTAATTCGTAGCATTTCATCAGTAGGTTTGTCGATACCAGTGTATTGGATCGGTTTAATTTTATTGTATTTAGCTGCAATTTATCATTGGGAAATCTCTTCCGTTGGTCAATACAATGTACTTTATGAAATTAAGCCGATTACAGGATTTGCGATAATTGATGTCTGGTTTGTGGGAGAGACTTATCGTATTAAAATTATACAAAGTGTATTACAGCATCTTGCCTTACCTACATTAGTTTTAATGATCACGCCAATGATGGAAGTCATTCGCTTAACACAATATCGTGCTGAACAAGTTGTTTCTGCCAATTACACGAAAAGTGCTTTAATTCGTGGTTGGTCTAAAATGCGGGTATTACGCATTTATTTATTACGCAATACTTTAGGTCCAATTTTGCCACAACTTATCCGAACTTTTACCTTAACTCTAGCAGCTTGTATGTTGATTGAAAATATCTTTAATTGGTCAGGGATTGGACAATGGTTGATCGCAGCTTTATCTGAACAAGATTATAATGCAGTGGCTATTGGAGTGATGGTAATTGGTTTGATTGTATTATTGATTAATTTAGTCGCCGATCTCAGTGAGTTTTTATTAGATCCATATAAGAAAAAGGCTTGGTATGATTGAGCAACGAGCAGAAGACTTTCGTATTACCAATACTATCAGAGATATTTGGTCTATCTTTAGACAGAATAAAATTGCTTTGTTTAGTTTATTCTGTTTTTCGGTATTGGTAGCAACGGGAATTTTAGTCCCGTTTTTATCGCCTTATTCACCTGAACAACAGTTTATTGGTAAAGAGTTAATGCCCCCATTTTGGGATAAAGCTGGGGATTTAAATTTTTTCTTGGGGACAGATGATATCGGTAGAGATCTGTTCAGTCGTATTTTATGGGGAGTGCATTATACGTTCGGTTCTGCATTCATCATTGTTTTGGCAATTTTATTGATTGGTGGTGGATTAGGATTATTCGTTGGTATTAATCAAGGTGTGAAATCAAGAACATTAAAATATCTTGGTGATGTTTTCCTTTCTATTCCTATTTTATTAGTTGCGATTATTATTGCAGCATTGATGGATAGCGGTCTGCAAAATGCGATGTTAGCAATTTTTCTCGCTTTATTGCCACACTTTATTCATCAAATTGATAGTGCTGTACAACAAGAATTACAGAAAGATTATGTGGTGTTGCTTCGTCTTGAGGGAATTTCTAAATATCTTTTGTTGAAAGAAACCATTGTACCAAACATTTTTCCTGTATTTGTACGTGAAATTTCTCGTATTTTTATTTTAGCGATTATGGATATTAGTGCATTGAGTTTTATTTCATTAGGAGCAGCCTCTACAGTACCCGAATGGGGGGCAATGATTCGTGATGCACTTGACTTGCTTTATATTGCACCTTGGGCAGTGGTATTGCCAGGAACTGCTATTATGGTATCGGTGTTAGTCATTATCGTTTTAAGCAATAGCTTATTGCAAGCATTTAACAAATATCATTCATAATCAGGAGATCTTATGGCTTTATTAGATATTCGTAATTTATGTATTGATATTAAAACGGTAACAGGCAAGGTGCGTATTGTTGATAATGTTAACTTAACCTTGAATGAAGAAGATATGTATGGGTTGGTTGGCGAGTCAGGATCAGGGAAAAGTTTAATTGCAAAAGTGATTTGTAATGCTGTTAAAGAAGATTGGATTATCAGTGCAGATCGCTTTCGTTTTAATGATGTTGAACTCTTAAAATTATCAACATCTAAGCGGCGAAAACTGGTGGGACGGCAAATTTCAATGATTTATCAAGATCCGTTAACTTATCTTGATCCGAGTAAGACAATTGGTTCGCAATTAAGACAAAGTGTTCCAAGTTGGACATTTAAAGGTAAGTGGTGGCGTTGGTTTGGTTGGAAAAAACGGCGAGTTATTGAGTTATTACACCGAGTTGGGATTCGAGATCACCTTGATATTATGCGGAGTTATCCAGATGAAATTACTGAAGGTGAAGGGCAAAAAGTGATGATTGCAATGGCTATTGCCAATCAACCACGTTTATTAATCGCAGATGAGGCAATTAATACATTAGGTGCTAATACACAAAGGCAAATTTATCGCTTGTTGTCGGCAATGAATCAAAATCACGGTACAACAATTTTATTTTTAAGTAGTGATTTGGTTTCTGTTAGTGAATGGTGTAATACTTTAAACATCCTTTATTGTGGGCAATCCGTAGAATCTGGCCCTAAAGAGATGATTATGGAATCTCCTTATCATCCTTATACCAAAGCGTTAATGAATTCAAACCCTGACTATAACGTGCCATTAGGTCCGAAAACGCAGCTGAATGCCTTACCTGGTATGGTGCCCTTATTGACGAATTTACCGATTGGTTGCCGTTTAGGCCCACGCTGTCCATTTTCACAACGTAAGTGTGTTACTAAGCCACCAACTCGACGAGTGAAACAGCATGAATATGCTTGTTACTATCCATTAAATATGCGAGTTCATTCAATGACCGCTGAAAAGATAGAACCTATTACCATTCAAGCTAATGAAACAGAGAAAGAAGAGTAAAAAACCAATGAGTGAAGTTGTTTTGCGTGTTGAGAATTTAACAAAAACTTTTCCAGCGAGTGGAAATGGTTTATTTAATCGTGCGTTTGATGCAGTAAAAGATATCTCTTTTCAGATTGAACAACGTAAAACGCTAGCGATTATTGGTGAAAATAGTTCAGGTAAATCGACATTAGCGAAAATGATTGTTGGAATTACAGAACCTAGTCGAGGAGAAATCTTTTTTAAAGATCGTGCGTTAAAATTTGGTGATTATTCCTTTCGCTCTAAACATATTCGGATGTTATTTCAAGATCCAAATGCAACGTTTAATACGCATTTAAATGTAGGGCAAACATTAGATTTACCCTTACGTTTAGCCACCCCTTTATCAGAAGAAGAACGTAATCAGAAAATTTTTCAAACGCTACGTTTAGTTGGATTGTCGCCTATTCATGCCAATATTCGTTTTAGTGATTTAACGATTAGTCAAAAACAACGTATTGCATTAGCTCGAACATTAATTCTTGAGCCAGAAGTTATCATTGTAGATGATGCCTTGAATTCATTAGATTCTTTAGTGCGTGCTCAATTAATTAATCTATTACTAAAATTACAAGAACAACTTGGAATTGCTTATATTTATATCGGACAGAACATAGGCATTATTAAACATATTTCTGATCAATTATTAGTATTACATGAAGGTCAAATTTTAGAGTATGGCGATACTTTAGATGTGATTGCTGATCCGCAAACTGAGCAAACTAAGCGTTTATTGCAACAATAAATATTGAGTTTTCCTTTAAGATTGGTTAGAAGTCTGGTTTCGCCCTTTAAGGCGAAACCATATTTTAAGATGATTAACGAGTGGAAAGTTGGAAAATCATAGTTTCTGCTTGGCAACAGAAGGTAAAGCTCGCATCTAGTTGATAACCATCATTCACCGCAGTAATTTCACTGGTAATTTCACAAGGGTCGCTTTCTGCAGCGCGTGCTTTTTCAGTTAAATAAGCTAGGGCTTCTTTCGCTAATTCTTCGCTAGCATAAACTTGACTAAAGTTAACACTGCAATCTTCATTATCAATTACTGTTCCAACATCAACACAGCAGCATACTTTTGCTTCTTCAGCCTTGCATTTCATTTGGCTCATAAATAACTCCATTTCAAAAAAAGATATAAAAAAACAAATTTATTTTAACACGAGAGAAAGAGAAAACCTCGTAGAGTGAAAAGCATTTGATCTATATCAAAAGTAAATTTACGTAACTGGTCTAATCACTGTATAAAACACCATAAATGATATTGAGTTCAGTTATAAATTTGCCTAATATGCGAGCCTTCAAATTGTAAATATTTTTAATAACTACAAGGAATAACAAATGCGTTTACTTTCCAAAACTCTACTTGCTACTTTAGTTGCAGCTGCTTCATCAGGTGCGTTTGCTTCTGCATTCCAATTACATGAGACTTCAACTTCAGGTTTAGGTCGTGCTTATGCAGGGGATGCAGCGATTGCAGAAGATGCTTCTGTGATTTCATCAAACCCAGCGTTAATGACACAATTTAAACGTCCAGAAATTTCTGTTGGTGGAATTTATGTCCGTCCAAATATTGATTTAACAGGAAATTTTCTAGGTGCAGATGCAGCACATGATGATATTGCAACTAAAGAAACAATTCCTTATCTCTATACAGTTTATCCAATCAATGATCGTTTTGCTGTAGGTGGTGGAGTAAACGTAAATTATGGGCTAGCAACTGAATTTAATGATGATTACAGTGCAGGTCCATTCGCAGGTAAAACCGATTTAACAACCTTAAATTTCAATTTAAGTGGTGCTTATCGTGTAACTGATAAATTAAGTGTGGGGGCTGGCTTAAATGCAGTTTATGCAGATGCAACAGTTGAACGTCGTTTAGGCATGGCTGGTGCTGGTGCAGCTTATCAGCTTAGTGGAGCGGTGGCTTTAAATCCTGCTATGGCTGGAGTATATGGAGCTTTAGCTAGTCAAGCAGCATCATTAGATAAATCTACTTTATTCCATAAATTAGAGGGTGATGTTTGGGGCTTTGGTTGGAATGTTGGTGCGACTTATGAATTCAACGAAAATAACCGTATCGGTATCTCATATCATTCACATGTTAGCTTAGATTTTGATGGCAATTATACAACTGAAATTCCTCAAACTTTATGGCGTGTCCTAAACGTTAAAGATGGTAATGGTTCAGGTTCATTAAAATTACCTCTACCAGCGTATTGGGAAGTGGCAGGTTATCACCGCTTATTACCAAAATTTGCTGTCACTTATAGTGTAAAACGCACTGAGTGGAGCCGTTTTAAAGAATTATATGCACATCGTAATGGATCAGAGTTATTCCAAAAAGATGAAAACTTTAGTGATACCACTCGTATTGCGCTTGGTTTTATCTATGATGTAGATGATAAATTAACTTTACGTGCTGGGGTTGCACATGATGAAAGTGCAGTATCTAAAGGTTATAACTCAATCTCAATCCCAGATACAGATCGTACTTGGTACACTTTAGGGGCGACTTATCGTTTTACACCAAATCTTTCTATGGATGCAGGTTTTGCCTTTATTAAAGGGAAAAGATTGGCATTTGAGGAAAAACAAGGTGCGATTAGTAGTAAATTCGACTCTAAATCAACTGCGACCTTATATGGTTTAGGATTAAATTATCGTTTCTAATTTTAGAAAATAGTTAAACAATAAGGCTGAACGAAAAAATTCAGCCTTTGTTTTTTGTTAAGTAAGAAATCATTATTTCTTCAATATTTGCAAATATTCCGCAATGGCTTGCATATCTTCACTGCTTAAACGTGATTTTACAGGATTTCCAGCACCAACAATTTCCCCATTTTTACGTTTAGTTAAAGCGGTAATAATTTCTTCTTTGCTCAAGGTATTAATAATAGCAGATTGGTTTAAGGCAGATTTTTCGCCTTGTTCACCATGGCATAAGGTACAGTTTTGTTGAAAAAGCTGTTCTCCTTTTTCAGTATTGGCATTTGCTTGTGCTGTGATTGTAAAAAAGGCTGTAGAAAGCAGAAAATAAATGTGTTTCATCATTGCTCCTAACATTAAATTATTAATGGGTAAATGTGCAGAAGTTATAAAGAAATTTTGTAATAAGATCAATATCAACAATGGGTTAGATCCATTGTCGATAAACTAATGATTGTTTAAGTTGTGCATAAATAACAGGCGCACTAACTAATCCAGGGATACCAAAAGCGGCTTCCATTAAAACCATCGCAATTAATAATTCCCATGTTTTAGCATTAATGCGATGTCCAATAATCTCGGCATTGAGGAAGTATTCTAATTTGTGAATGACAACCAGAAATGTTAGTGAAGTAATCGCAATGCCAATACTATTTCCTAAACTCATTATGACAATAAACGTATTTGAAATAAGGTTACCGACGACCGGAATGAGTCCAGCAAAGAAAGTAATAAGAACCATTGTTTTTGCTAAAGGTAGTGGTTCTCCAATAGCAGGTAGGATGACTAACAGATAGAGTGCTGCTAAAAAAGTATTAATTAAAGAAATACGTACTTGAGCAAAAAAGACATTGGTGAAACCTCGTAATAGATGTTGGAAATGCTGTTGGAGTAATGCTGGTAGTGCTTTCTGTTTTGTGGTTAGTGGTAGGGTTTGCAAAGCTGCAATGACACCTAATACTGTACCGACAATAAAATGACCTAAACCTCGTAAAGTATATAAGCCTGCAGTTTGTAGTTCTTGAGCATTCGATTTTAACCATTGAGATAGATGTGCTTGTAAAGTACTTACACCGTCAGGAATATGAGTTGCAATAGAATCAGGGAGTTTTGCGTGCAATTCATCCAAAATATCAGCAACGCTGCTCATTAATTTACTTGCACTAAAGGCATCGGCACGATTCTCAATCCAGCTGGCAAATAACAAAATTAATAATAGAAATAAGGTGATCACAATAAAAACAGCTAAACCAATGGCATGTTTAGAATATTTCTGTAAGTAACGTGAGAAAGCTTCAGTGGCTGCATATGCCGTTAATGCAGTGAATAATATCAAGACAAGGTGTAATTCAAATACAGGTAGCCATAAAATTAATACACTACTGATAGCAAGCAGAAAATTTCTGAAAGTTAGTGGTAATTGTTCCATGATAATGAATACTGCAAAACAAAATGCGCTCGATTAGACTGATAGCACAAAGAAAAGTTTATTGTAGTAGCAATAAAAAATATTGGAAATGATTTATGGGGAATTTCCAATGAAGCAGCGTAGAACTTACTTGTCGGTACTAATCACACCAGTATAATAGACGGCAGTGATTCGTTTTAATAAAAAATTATGACTCAACAACAAAAATTTCAAACTAAAAAGAAAACTATCCATTCAGCAAAAAGTAATAAATCTAATGTATTAAATGTTTGGCAACGTGAACTCTTATCTCAATTAGATCACGTTATGCTAGTTGATAAGTATGCGCTAAAAGCACGGATTAGTCGTGCGCCATATCAAGCGAAAGAGACATTACAGCAAACACTAATTGAAGCGGTAGCGTTGGCTAAACAGAAATATCAACAGCGTCAACAACGACCGATTACTATTACTTATCCCGAAGAGTTACCTGTTAGCCAACGGCGAGAAGAAATTTTAACGGCGATTGCCAATCATCAAGTGGTGGTGATAGCAGGGGAAACTGGGTCAGGTAAAACGACACAGTTACCGAAAATGTGTTTGGAGTTGGGGCTAGGTAAAAAAGGTTTTATTGGGCATACGCAACCTCGCCGTATTGCAGCCCGTTCTGTTGCGACACGAATTGCCGAAGAGTTGCAAACAGAATTAGGTGATTTGGTTGGTTACAAGGTGCGGTTTAACGATCAAGTCAGTGAGGCTACCCAAGTAAAATTAATGACAGATGGGATTTTGTTAGCCGAGATCCAATCAGATCGTTACTTAAATCAATATGATGTATTAATTATTGATGAGGCACATGAGCGTAGTTTAAATAATGACTTTATTTTAGGGTATCTAAAACAGTTATTACCACGCCGTCCAGATCTGAAAGTGATTATTACCTCAGCAACGATTGATGTAGAACGTTTTGCTAACCATTTTGATCATGCACCGATTATTGAAGTATCAGGACGTACTTATCCAGTAGAAGTACGCTATCGACCAGTCGCTGAAAGTGAAGATCAAGATCAGTTGCAAGCAATTTTTGATGCAGTAGATGAATTACAAGCAGAAGGACGAGGCGATATTCTTATTTTTATGAATGGTGAGCGAGAAATTCGGGATACTGCGGAAGCCCTAGAAAAACGAGAATTACGTCATACCGAAATTTTACCACTATATGCACGCTTATCCGCTCAAGAACAAAATCGTATTTTTCACCCAAGTGGGTTAAACCGCATTATTTTAGCAACCAATGTTGCCGAAACCTCGCTAACTGTACCCGGGATTAAATATGTGATTGATCCTGGGACAGCAAGAATTTCACGCTATAGTTATCGGACTAAAGTACAACGTTTGCCGATTGAACCTATTTCGCAAGCCTCCGCTAATCAACGGAAAGGACGCTGTGGGCGGGTAAGTGAAGGGATCTGTATTCGGTTGTATTCAGAAGACGATTTTAATAATCGTCCTGAATTTACTGATCCAGAAATTCTGCGTACCAATTTGGCTTCGGTGATTTTACAGATGACTGCATTGGGTTTGGACGATATTGAGGCCTTTCCTTTTGTAGATTCCCCTGATCGCCGCCAAATCCAAGACGGGTTACGCCTGTTAGAAGAGTTACAAGCATTAAAATGGATTGATACTCGGACAGGAAAAAAACGAGTATTAACCGAAAGTGGTCGGCAGTTAGCTAATTTACCGATTGACCCTCGTTTAGGAAAAATGGTGTTGAGTGCGGCACAAATGGGGAGCTTGCGTGAAGTGATGGTGATTGTGGCTGCATTATCAATTCAAGATCCGCGTGAGCGGCCGCAAGAAAAACAGCAGGCCTCTGATGAGAAACATCGCCGTTTTGCAGATAAAAATTCTGACTTTTTAGCCTTTGTGAATTTATGGCAGTATGTACAAACGCAACAGAAAGCACTTTCTCGTAACCAATTTCGCCGTTTATGCCAAAAAGATTATCTCAACTATTTGCGTATTCGTGAGTGGCAAGATATTTATCATCAGTTACGTTTAACCGTACGCGAAATGGGGTTGGCAATTAATACCGAACCAGCGGAATATGTGGCCGTTCATACCGCATTATTAACAGGGTTACTTTCTCATATTGGAACGAAAGAGGTTGAAAAACAGCAATATTTAGGGGCTAGGAATGCGCATTTTTCTATCTTTCCTGCTTCTGCATTGTTTAAAAAACAACCGAAATGGTGTATGGCAGCAGAACTGGTAGAAACCAGTAAATTATGGGGAAGAATGGTTGCAAGTATTGAGGCGGAATGGATTGAGCCGTTAGCACAACATTTAGTTAAACGAAGCTACCATGAGCCTCGCTGGTCGAAAAAACAAGGGGCAGTATTAGCGAGTGAAAAAGTAACTTTATATGGCGTGCCGATTGTACAAGCTCGAACAGTGCATTATGGTTCGATTGATCCTTTGACTTGTCGAGAAATTTTTATTCGTTCGGCATTGGTGGAAGGAGATTGGTACACAAAACATAAATTCTTCTTTGAAAATCAGAAATTAATTAAAGAAGTTGAGGAGTTGGAGCATAAAACTCGTCGCCGTGATATTTTGGTCAGTGAACAGACATTATTTGAATTTTATGATCAACGTATCCCGACAGAAGTGATTTCTCAACGTCACTTTGATAAATGGTGGAAACAGGCACAAAACAGAGATCCTGAGTTACTTAATTTTGAGAAAGCCTTCTTAGTGAATGAAGAAACGAATATTAGTGCGTTAGATTTCCCGAACTTCTGGCATCAAGGGAATTTAAAATTGAAATTAACCTATCAATTTGAACCTGGCAGTGATGCAGATGGGGTGACGGTACATATTCCGTTACCATTATTGAATCAAGTCGATTTACATGGTTTTGATTGGCAAATTCCTGGATTGCGCAAAGAATTAGTGATTGCCTTGATTAAATCTTTACCAAAAGCACAACGACGAAATTTTGTGCCTGCACCAAATTATGCCGAGGCTTTTTTAGGGAGAGCAAAACCTTTTGAAAAATCATTAGTTGAAACGTTGAGTGAACAATTCCGTAAAATGACTGGTGTTTGGGTTGAGCCAGATGAGTGGAATTGGGAGCAAGTTCCAACACATTTAAAGATGACATTTAGAGTTGTTGATGGAAAAGGACGTAAAATTGCAGAAAGCAGTGATCTTGATAGTTTAAAAATAGTATTAAAAGAGCGGATTCAACAGAGTATTGCGGAAGTGGCAGATGATGGGATTGAACAAACAGGAATTCATATTTGGAATTTTGATAAATTACCGCAATTTTATGAGCAAAGAAAACAAGGTTTTTGTATTAGAGCTTATCCAGCGATAGTGGATGAAAAAGAGTCTGTGGGTATCAAACTGTTTGAAACTGAATTTGAGCAACAACGTGCAATGCAGCAAGGATTACGCCGTTTATTATTATTAAATGTGCCTTCACCGATTAAGTATTTGCACGAAAAATTACCAAATAAAGCGAAGTTAGGTTTATATTTCACGCCATTTGGTACGGTTTTACAATTAATTGATGATTGTATTGCGTGTGCAGTCGATAAATTAATTGTTGATTTTGGTGGATTTGTTTGGGAAGAAGAAAAGTTTGATCAATTACGAGATTTTGTGCGAGAAAATTTAAATGAAATCACTGTAGAGATTGCCCAAAAGGTAGAACAAATTTTAACGTTAGCATTTGAAATTAACAAGCGTATGAAAGGACGCTTAGATTTTAACCTAGCCTTTGCACTTTCAGATATTAAAGTTCAAATTAGTGAATTGATTTATCCTGGCTTTGTGGAAAAGACAGGTTATCAGCGTCTAACAGATTTATATCGTTACTTACAAGCCATTGATAAACGATTAGATAAAGTCGCACAAGATGTTAATCGTGACAGGGCTGCAATGTTACGAATTGAGAAAGTTCAACAAGAATATCAGCAATTATTAAATAAATTACCAAAATCTAAACCAATCCCAGATGATATTCTGGAAATTCGGTATATGATTGAGGAGCTACGAGTCAGTTTATTCGCTCAACAATTAGGGACAGCCTATCCGATTTCGGATAAACGTATTTTGAATGTTATTCAGAATGCCGCTTCATTTACAGGTCAATAATGGGAATATTGGGCTAGATTAACTAAGCAAGGTGAGTAATAAATTAATTACTTACTTATAACCTAACTAAAAAAATAGGAGGCAAAATGCATTGTCCGTTTTGTGCTGCACCAGATACTAAGGTGATTGATAGTCGATTGGTAGCCGATGGCTATCAGGTTAGACGCCGCCGTGAATGTTTACAATGTAAGGAACGTTTTACTACGTTCGAATCTGCAGAATTAATTATTCCGCGTATTATTAAGAATAATGGCAATCGTGAGCCATTTAATGAAGAAAAATTGCGAGCAGGTATTTATCATGCGTTAGAAAAACGTCCTGTTAGTGATGTACAAATTGAAGAAGCAATAATGCGGATTGAACATGCATTACAAGCAACGGGTGAACGAGAAGTACCAAGTAAATTGGTGGGAAATTTAGTGATGAGTGAACTAAAGAAAATGGATAAGGTTGCTTATATCCGCTTTGCCTCTGTTTATCTTAGTTTTGATGATATTAAACAGTTTAGTGATGAGATCGATAAATTAAGCACAGAATAAACCATATAAAAACTGATGGTGCTAAAGAAATTTGTACGTTATTATAGATTATAGTCTATAATTAGAGGGGTGTTAGGTGAAGTAAGAGTGGGATGTTTTATTAGAAACGCCAGTATTAGACTGGATAAAAATATTATCACAAGATGATTTACTAAAAATTTATGCCGCTTTGGGATTACTATCTTTGGAAAGACCTCAATTAGGAAGACCTTATGTTGATACATTGCAAGGATCTAAGTATGTCAATTTAAAGGAGTTAAGAGTACAGTCTAAACAATCAGTTTTTCGTTTATTTTTGATCCTATACGACAAGCAATTGTTTTATGTGGTGGCGATAAAAAAGAAAAAATGAAAAACGTTTTTATAAAGAGATGATTGAACTAGCAGAACGAACCTATGATCTATACCTTTCTCAATTTGAAAAGGAATACAAAAAATGAGTGTGAGTTTTAAAGATTTAATGTCTGACTTACCTAAAGAGCAACAAGTTAAAGTCAAACAAATGGCCGAAGAAATGCGTATGGAATTACAGTTACATCGTATTCGTGAGGAGTTAGAAATATCACAACAACAAATGGCAGAAGCGCTAAATATTAAACAACCATCTGTGGCAGCTTTAGAAAAAAGAGGGAATGATATTCGTCTTTCGTCAGTAAAACGTTATGTAGAAGCTATGGGTGGAGTATTAAATTTATCAATAGAGCTTCCTACAGGAAAAACGGTCACTTTCCATTTATAAAATATTCAAATTTAGGAGGAGTTTTATTCTCCCATTTATCTTTCTATAACATAGATTCTATTTTTAAAAATAAAACAGAGAATTTAAAAGAGAAGGACAACGATTAATATGACAATAGACTCAACCGACTTTTCACAGGAAGATCGACAATTTATGGCGTTGGCAATTAAACTGGCTAAACGAGGACGTTTTACCTGTACACCTAATCCTGCGGTAGGGTGTGTGTTGGCCAAAGATGGGAAAATTGTTGGACAAGGTTATCATACAAAAGCGGGTGAGGGGCATGCTGAAGTGATGGCAATGCGTGAGGCGGGAGAAAATGCAAAAGGAGCAACTGCCTATGTAACTTTAGAGCCTTGTTCACACTATGGGCGAACACCAGCTTGTGCGAAAGGATTGATTGAAGCTGGGGTAGTGCGTGTAGTGGCGGCGATGCAAGATCCTAATCCACAGGTTGCTGGACGTGGTTTAAAAATGTTGGCAGATGCAGGAATTGCTACTTCAATAGGCTTACTAGAACACGAGGCAGAGCAGTTAAATCGTGGTTTTTTAAAGCGAATGCGAACTGGTTTGCCTTATGTACAACTCAAAATGGCGATGAGCATTGATGGCAGAACGGCGATGGCAAATGGAGAAAGCCAATGGATTACTGGGGAATTGGCTAGACAAGATGTACAGCAATATCGTGCTATGGCATCTGCAATTTTATCAACCAGTAAAACGGTGATGATCGATAATGCAGCATTAACTGTGCGTTGGTCGCAATTAGATCCACAAATTCAAGCGATCTATCCAGAAGAAAAATTACGTCAACCGTTACGCATTATCTTAGATTCACAACATAAGGTTTTACCAATAGGTCGCTTATTTGCAACCGAATCCCCCATTTGGTTAGTAAGTTCTCAAGCAAGAGATATGCAAGGTTATCCTGCGTTTTGTGAACAGCAAGTTCTACCAGAAAGCTCTTATTTTTTAACGGATTTATTTACTTTTTTAGGCAAACAACAGCTTAATTCTGTTTGGGTAGAAGCGGGAGCGACACTAGCAGGAAAATTGATTGAAGCCCAATTAGTGGATGAACTCATTATTTATATGGCACCAAAATTATTGGGAGACCAAGCTCGAGGATTATGTCATTTGCCGAATTTATATCATCTCGCTGATGCTCCATTATGGCAGTTGGTTGAAATGACACAAATTGGTGAAGATATTAAATTAGTTTATCGCCGACCAAGTTTATAAATAGCACGCCATAATGATTGCATGTTCACGTCCCCCTTCTGACAACGGATAATAGTTTTTACGCACACTAACTTCATTAAAGCCTAATCTTTGATAAAGAGATAGGGCTTTCTGATTAGATTCCCGAACTTCTAACCACAGCGTAGTGACCCATTTTTCTCTTAATTGATCCATTAATGATTGTAATAAGGTTTTACCCAACCCTTGTCCTTGATATTGTGGATGAATTGCAATATTAAACAAAGTCGCTTCATCTAGCACAATTTGACAAATACAAAAGCCAACAATCTGATCTTGTTGTATCACTTTTAGGTTTAGGTAATTTTCGCCCTGATTGTTTTTAAGTGTTCCTAGGCTCCAAGGTACGCTATGAGCAGCGGTTTCAATGACAAAGAGTTGAGCAAAATCTGTTTCATTAATAGGTTGAATATTAATATTAAAGTGTGCCATGTTGTTTTATTAGATATTGTTGAATTTTTTGCCAAATATGGCGTTTTTGTTCAAGGGTTAATTGTAAGTTTTGTGGCAATAAAATAGCTTGATGTGGTAATTGAGCAAAAGGTGAATGCATAAAAGCGGTTTGACAATCTTCAGTATAGAAAATAAATAATGGATGTTGGCTTTCTAAGCGAACTAACTTATCAGTAGTAAGTTGGATAAATTTGTTTGTTGAACCAGTGATAGCTCGGATTAAATCTTGTAATAATATATGTTGAGTTAGTTGAGGATCGTTGGTTAAAACAACAGTATAAGTATGCTGAGGTATTTGGATATTACCTACACCTTGTAACGCTTTTGGATGTTTTAGTTCCCAAAGAGGAATACTCATTTCTTGTAGTAACAATTCACGTCTATTCATCTGTTTTGCTCCTTTTTGCCGCTGCTAATCATAGCATTTCTTATTAGAAAAACGGAGCATTAGTTGGATAAGAAGCATATTCACTGGTTAGCTTCAGAGGCATTATTAGGACAAGCTGGAACAAGAGTAGTAAAAGAATAATATACTTGAATTTTAAAATAATATTGTATGAGC
Organism: Gallibacterium melopsittaci; assembly: GCF_042433085.1. Classification (NCBI taxonomy): domain Bacteria; kingdom Pseudomonadati; phylum Pseudomonadota; class Gammaproteobacteria; order Pasteurellales; family Pasteurellaceae; genus Gallibacterium; species Gallibacterium melopsittaci. Next base: position 139 of record NZ_JBHLWA010000030.1, on the reverse strand, counting down.
AGTTTATAGACCATTTTCTTACTGCTCATTTTTCCATTTCAAATTTAATCAAATATTTATATTACTGGTGTAATAGACAAATTTGTTGCTAAAAGTAGGCTTAAAGCCTTATAGTACAAGGCTTTAAGCCTACTTTTTG
>NZ_JBHLWA010000003.1:0-2012 GCF_042433085.1 Gallibacterium melopsittaci | reverse complement strand
CGAGAGGCTTAACTATACAACGCTGAAGGGTTTTAGCCTAAAGCGAGAATCGAAAAAAGAAATAAGAAAGCGAGAAAGCGAGATAAAGCAAGAAGCGAGAAAGCAAAATAAAGAAAAAAAGCGAGAAAGCTAAAAAGATAAAGAAAGTATCAAGAGAATCAGTTAAGAGCTTGTATGGGACGTTGAAGAGAAGAAAGAACAAAAAAGAAAAAGTCAGAATAAAAAGACTGAAAAAATAGAAGAAAAGACAAGATTAAGAGAAAAAGCCGAATTATCCTGGCGGCGAGAGTGCAATAGCTCCACCTGAATCCATGCCGAACTCAGAAGTGAAATGTTGTCACGCCGATGGTAGTGTGGGAATTTCCCATGTGAGAGTAGGTCACTGCCAGGTTTTGAATTAAGAAGAGAAGACGCTAACCAAGAGGTTAGCGTTTTTTTTTGCATCAAATATCAACGTATCAAATCAAAGGTCAATGTATCAAATAGCAAATCTCGCTGTTAGCTTCATCACCTTTAGACCTAGACCGCGATGTGACTGGGTTATGCTTTCCCACTCTCCGTTCTTCCCATACATACAATCAACCTCAACAAGAAAAAGCAAGAGAAAACCAACGAAAATACCGGAGAAACATCCTGAAGCGATGACGGGGCTATACCGATTTTTTATCATCATTGACGGGTATTGAGGGTGAGAAGTGAAGAAAAGAAGAAAAAGAAGAAAAAGAAGAGAAGAAGAGAAGAAAGTCATGTTGTTTGAGATGGATTTAGTCTATTATCTTAAGTCTAGTTATCAATTAAGTATGTATCCCCTGTATAAGATAAGAAATGTGTCGTTGGCTAATAAAGAAAATAGAAGAATACATTAATAAACATTTTAGTTCAGAGAATGATAAGACATTTCTAACTATAAACTTAACTTGTTATGTCTTTCTTGCATTACTAATTCTTCCGCTTACTTACGATCGGATCATTGCCGAAATCACCACACCAATCCGTTGTGCCATCGCTGGCGATACAGTGAAGGTGCTTATGCCAGTAGAAGAATGGCAAAAACAGCGAGGTATTGAAAAGTTAAAACCAATTAAAGATGAGAAACAATATTATACTTTGTTTAAAGATAAGTACCATCTAACTGAACTTGAAAAACAAATAGCTCCACAGGTTATGCAAATAAACAATCAGTTATATGAATTGGATCTAATAAATCCAGATACTAAAATTGCAAGGTACAGTCGTGAGCGAAATTTTTTTAATATATTTATAACAGACTATTGGATTTATTATGATTTAGAGTTACAAAAAGCAATTTTAAGTTCTGAAGATGTTATGGGGCAATATTGGACTTTAATGGGACCAGGTTCTGCACTTATTCACTGTAATGGACCTACAAGCTATATCAATTTATATAAATCAAGGGATTTATCTTATTTATATAATTTCTAACTGAGTGTAAGGGGAATACCAATGAGTGATATACAAAAACAAAAAGATAATGCCTTATTAAATGTAATATAAATAGTAAGCTACTTTTATCATATATGGCATAGTAGACAAAATGGTTGCTAAAAAGTGGTTTAAAGTCTTATAGTACAAGGCTTTAAGCCACTTTTTTGAAAAATGAATAAAAACTTGTCCATTCTGCCAAAATCAAACCATCAAGAAACACGGTATTAGAAATAAGATTCAACGTTATAAATGTAATACCTGTAATAAGACATTTACTTACCAAAAAAAATTAAATCCGGAACAAATTTGGCAAGATTATTCCGAAGGAAAACAGACCTATAAGGCTCTCACCATAAAATATCATTGTTCAGAAAGAACAATTCAAAGATATTTAGAAAAAGCGCCAAAAGCCTTATTAAACTTTCCTACAAAATCATCACTTAACTTAATTATTGATACCACCTTTTTTCATCGCGATTTTGGTGTGCTTGTTATGATAGATTCTCCATCAGGTCACGTCATTTATCATCAAATAGTGAAGACAGAAAAAGATGAATATTACAAAA
>NZ_JBHLWA010000029.1:0-20492 GCF_042433085.1 Gallibacterium melopsittaci | reverse complement strand
ATAATTACCAACTTTTTTGTCCTATAGACAATGAAAATAGATAAAGACCAACTTTTTTGTCCTATATGCCTTTATTTTTCTCAGCACAGTTTTTAATATCGGAACATTTTCCATAGAGATAAAGACTGTGACTCGCAAGTTTAATTCCGTGTTGTGCACTGATCTCTTTTTGACGATTTTCAATCACATCATCGTTAAATTCAAAAACCTTACCACAGTCTAAACAGATAATATGATCGTGGTGTTCTTGTGGAGCGAGTTCAAAAATGGATTTATTACCTTCAAAGTTATGACGAGTAAGAATGTCTGCTTCATGAAATTGATTTAATACACGATAAACAGTGGCTAATCCAATTTCTTCACCTTCTTCCAATAACCATTTATAAACATCTTCTGCGGAAAAGTGTTGCACTGCGGTACGTTGCATTAATGAAAGGATTTTTAAACGAGGCTCAGTAATTTTTAAGCCAACTTTTTTTAATAGTTTTACATTTTCATCGATAATGTTTGTCATACTAACCTCTAGTTAAATCAACATCATAATGATGTATGCTAATGCAGTAAATGATAAATAGGTAACTGAAATTTTCTATCAAGAAAATAGAAATAATCCATATTCAAAGTATGGATTATTTCGTTTTTAAATGCAAATGATAATTAAAAGATGGGTTAGGCTAGTTGGTCTAAACACATTTCACTGTAAATTTGTTTACACCATTTTTCTACACGATCACTTGTTAATTCAGGTTGACGATCTTCATCAATACATAAGCCAACAAAGGTGTTTTCATCAATGACCGCTTTTGATGATTCAAAATGGTAACCTTCAGTTGGCCAATAACCAACGATAGTTGCACCATGTGGTTCAATAATGTCACGTACCGTTCCCATTGCATCACAGAAGTAATCAGCGTAGTCTTCTTGATCTCCACAACCAAAAATTGCAACTAATTTATTAGTAAAATCAATTTCTTCTAAAGTTGGGAAAAAATCATCCCAATCGCATTGAGCTTCACCATAATACCAAGTTGGAATACCGATCATTAAGAAATCATAGGCTTCGATATCTTCTTTTGTACTTTTTGCAATATCGTGAATATCGACTAATTCACTGCCTAATTGCTTTTGGATCATTTTGGCAATGTTTTCTGTATTGCCTGTGTCGCTACCATAAAATAAGCCAATAAGTGCCATATTAATTCCTATTTTTCTCTAAATATGTTTGTAGGATTTGTTCTATGAGTTGCTGCCGACTTAAATTTGCCTCTTCTGCTAACTCTTCTAGTTGTTCAACCATACTACTATGCAATTTTAACTCAACCCGTCGAAGCCCAACTGCCTTATCGCGGCGTAATTGATTGCGTTTATTAATACGGATTTGTTGTTCTCTGCTTAGCGGATTGGTGCGAGGTCTTCCGACTTTAGCAACGTGAGCAAATAAGTCTAGAGTTATACAATCTGCTTCTTGTTTTGCCATTACTATACTCACTGAAAGTCATCTTTCAGACTACTTGAGATTGATAAGCCGTTTTTGTGGCGTGCAATATATCACAGTTTCAAATAAACTGAAAATATCACAACTTAGCTATTTTGTTGTAAATGGCGTTGAATCGCACGAATCACATAATGTGGTTTATCTGCATGTACCCAATGTGCTGCACCATTAATTGTAAAGGAGCGGGCATTTGGGAAAAAATGTAAAATAGTGTCACTGTATTCAGGTAATACATAATGTGAATTACCACCACGAATAAATAGTGTTGGTAAAGTACAAATACCCGTACCATTCCAATCCATTAATTGTTGATAATGTTGATACAAGGCTTTTGTATTAAAACGAAAACGTTGTTCTTGTTTAGCATCAAATGATTTTAGGACAAATTGTAAAATAGCTTCATTAGTAACAAATTGTTCCATAATCGTTTTTGCTTGTTGGCGAGTAGCTGGTTGTGCTTGTGCTACTGCGAACAAAGCCTGGAATACTGTATTATGCTCATTATGAGTATAGGTTACAGGTGCAATATCTAAAATCACTAAACTTTTGACATACTGTGGATAATTTAAGGCAAATTGCATAGCCGTTTTGCCTCCCATAGAATGGCCAATAAGAATCACTTTTTCCAGTTGTAAATGTTGAATAAGATGTAATAAATCCTCTGCCATTAAAGAATAGTCCATCTGATTAGTATGGAAACTATGTCCATGGTTACGTAAGTCAACACGTAATAATGAATAGTCAGTTTGAAAGGCTTTTGCAATAATTCCAAGATTATTCATATCACCAAATAGCCCATGAATAAAGACTAATGTATCAGCCTGAGGGTTTTCAGATGGAAGATAGTCAAAGTTGAGTAGTGACTGTGTCATGATAAAAACATATGGTTAAGAAGTGATAGTGCAAAAAGATAAAATATTTTATGGTAGGGATCAAGTTTTAAGCAGTTGAAAAAATTTGGCATATAAATTAAACATAATTTGGATTTTATTTTCGGCTTTATCTAGATATATCGTATAATGACGAGATATTAGCAGAACTTGGAGGAAATTTATGAAGACTATTAATATTGATGACGAGCTTTACCAATATATTGCCAGTAATACTCAATCAATTGGTGAAGATGCTTCAACAATTTTGCGGAGATTATTAAATTTTCCTCAAGCAAATATGAGTAAAGAGAGTCATATCTCAATGCCAAAAACAACAGAAGTTGAATCATCAATTTCTGTAGATTCAACTAAAGAATTTAAACTTACTACTGAATCTCAAGTAGTCGCACAGCCAAAGAAACCGAATGACGATACGATTGCACATATTAGTCGCCAGTTACAGAAATTGATCAGTTCTGCCGAGTTTGTACAAGAAGATAAACAAGTAAATCGTTTTTTATCCATTTTGAGTGTGTTATATCGTGCTAGTCCAGAAGGATTTTCTAGTGCAACAGAAGTGAGCCAAGGACGTTCAAGAGTCTATTTTTCATTAGAGGTGGCGGAAATAGAGGCTTCTGGTAGTAGTGTTAATCCAAAACAGATTCCAAAGTCACCATTTTGGGTAGCCACTAATAATAATACAGGACGGAAATTAAATATGTTGGAATCAGTAATGCGAGCAATGTATGTTCCAGATAGTTTAATTGAGTTAGTGGCACAACAATTTACATCAGCACATACAAGTGAGGAAAATCATTAATGTTGTGGCAGCAGTATGCACAAACGAAACCAACAGCTATCGCTTTAATAGCGAGTGTAAAAGAAGATGAAAGCGGGGATGAAACCCGCTTTTCTATTGTAGAAAAGTGTTGGTCATGGCAGCAGTTAAACCAAATTATTGAACAACAGGCTAGATGGTGGCAGCAGCAAGGGATCGAATATGGTGCTGGTGTGGCATTAATTGGGCGTTATCAACCATCATTAGTTATTGCTTATTTGGTTGCATTACAACTCGGTTGTCGCATTCTGGTATTAAATCCAATGTTTCCAATCGAAAAAAGAGAACAAATTTGTGAGCAAAATGAAATTAATTATTTGATTGATTGCCAACAAACATGGACTGGATTGGAGCAGCCATTAAGTATACAACCATTAGCCCCGATGGAATGTTTTAGCGAGCAAGATTGGTTTAAACATTGTCCATTAACCTTAACTTTAACTTCTGGTTCAACAGGATTACCAAAAGCAGTTGTTCATACAGTAGATCAGCATCTGGCGAGTGCTAAAGGGATTTCGCCGCTATTAGAAATTGATTCAAGTAGTGAGTGGTTGCTTTCGTTGCCACTATTTCACGTTTCTGGACAAGGAATTATTTGGCGATGGTTACATAATGCTGCAACATTGCGTTGCGTTGGTGAATCGGTATATCAAGACTTATTAAATGTGACACATGCCTCTTTAGTTCCAACGCAGTTACAACAATTTTTAGCCTTATTGAAGGAACAACCAGAGAGAAAATTTCGTCTAAGCAACATTTTATTAGGCGGAGCACATATTCCAACAGAATTAACATTGGTGGCGATGCAACAGGGGATTAAATGCTATTCAGGTTATGGAATGACAGAAATGGCATCGACAGTATTTGCCAAACAGAGTAATCAGACTGATGGTGTAGGTTACTTATTACCAGAACGTGAAGCCAAATTAGAAAATGGTGAAGTTTGGGTAAAAGGCGCAACATTAGCATTAGGTTATTGGCAAAAGCAACAACCAATCAAATCATTATTGAATTCACAAGGTTGGTTTGCGACACGAGATCGAGCTATTCAGGATTCCTCAACGGGAGAATTGTTTATTTTAGGTCGTTTGGATAATATGTTCATTTCTGGAGGTGAAAATATTCAGCCAGAAGAGATAGAAGCATTGATCTTAAAATCAGCAAATGTTAAACAAGCCTTTGTCTTGCCAATAGCAGATCAGAAATTTGGCCAACGCCCTGTTGTTTTGGTTGATTTTATTAAAGATTTTTCTTTAGCACAGGTAAAACAACTTGAGCAAGAAATACAGCAAAAGTTAGAAAAATTTAAGTGGCCTGTTGCTTATTATTCATTAACACAACTGAAGCCAGTTACGTCAGGAATTAAACTTTCTCGCCATATGTTAGCGCAACAATTAACTCAATTTTTAACGAGTGAGGAGTAAGATGAGCAAACGTTTTTTTGTCTTGATTATATTTTGGATAGCGTTATTTACTACGTGTTTTGGCTATGCACAACTGCCAACAGCAACGGATATTCAAGCTCAAATTACGGCATTAAAGGCAAATCCTAATACAAATGATGCAGCAAATAAAAAAGAGTTAACTGCCTTAGAAGAAAGCCTAGATCTATTACAACAGTTAGATGATCAGAAAAAACAAAATGCCGAATTGAATAATCGGATTAAAACAGCAACTGTTGCTATTCCTAAATTGCAAGCGGAATTGACTCGCTTAAAAAATAATAGTACGCAAAATGATAATAGTGATGAATTGGCAAAATTATCAGAAGATGTGTTGCAAAAACGTTTGGAATCCTCTTTTCAAGAAACAGAAAAAATTCAAGCAGCACTGAATGATGTGGCATCGCAAATTGTTAATCAACAAACCTTGCCAGATAGAATTCAATCAATTTTAAGTACCAATTTATCTAAAACACAGACATTAAATCGGACATTAAGTGATAATCAGCTCGATCCAGTTTTGGTGAATCGATATCAAATTGAATTGGCTCTAATTGATGCACAAAACGATTACAATCAGACCTTACTGAAAGAGAGTGCAACCTTAAATTCATGGTATGAATTACAACGTGATCAACAGAATTTCTATTTGCAGCAAGCAAAAACGGAACAACAAAATCTACAAGCGGCTTTGAATGCGAAACAGCTAGCGGCTTCAAAGAAACAGTTAGCACAATTAGAAAAATCACAAGAAAAAAATAGTGATAATGTTAATCCATTAATTCAAAGTGAATTGAATCAAAATACACAATTAAGCCAACAATTATTAAATGAAACGCAATCATCTAATCAATTAGCGCAAGAAAGTTTACGAATTAAAAATGTATTAGATAACTTAACGCAAACTCAGCGTAGTATTGATGAGCAAATCAGTGCATTACAAGGAACATTGGTTCTTTCTAGAATTATTAACCAACAAAAACAGAATTTACCAACAGATCAAACGATCGATGGTTTAGGTAAGCGGATTACAGATTTACGAGTACAAATATTCGATCTGACTCAAGCGAGAGATGCGATTTATACGCCAGATAATTATATTGCAAATTTACCGCATGCTTCTGATTTAACAGATGAAGAACGTAACACGCTAAATAATATTTTGACTGAAAGAAAAAATATTTATTCTGATATTTTGAAGTCATTAAATGCACAACTTAATTTGGCGATTACCATTGAACTGAATCAACAACAAGTACGTTTAATTAGTGACGATTTACAACAAAAATTACAGCAACAAAGTTTCTGGGTAAAAAGTAATAACCAGATAGATTGGGATTGGGTAACAGAATTTCCAAAACTCGCTTTAAATCAAGTAAAAAATATCAGTAATAACATTGATATGACACATTTAAGCCGTAACTTGATTCCAATGTTGGCATTTGTTGCTTTTCTTTCATTAGTAGCAAGTTTAATTTATTCACAAAAACGTAAATTACAGGGATGGTTAGCAAAAATTAATTCGCATGTTGGTACATTAAATTCTGACAGTCAATGGCATACGCCATTAGCTATTTTCTTGACAGCGATTTTAGTGATGCCATACCCATTATTTTTTATTATCTTGTTTGTTCTAATCGGACATTTTGTGATTGCGAACCCAATTCTAGCTTGGCCATGGACATTAAAAATGGCTAGCTATTGGTGGTTATTTGCATTCTTAATTGAATTGTTGAAACCAAACGGTTTAGCTTATCGCCATTTTGGCTTAGCAAAAGAGAGCGGAAATTTATTTTTAGCTGTACTAAAACGCTCAATTTTGGCAATTATTTTTCTGATTAATACCACCTTATTTAGCGATATGAGTAATACGCCACTTAATAATGATGTAATTGGTGAGGTATGTACTATTTCTACTTTAATTTTCTGTGTTTTAATTATTGCACCACGTTTTGGCTATGCAGTGAAAAAATATCAAGATAGCCAAGATGATATAAATAATCATCAGCATGTTGGTTCAGTCTTATTAAGAGTGGTTCGGGTATTGTTATTATTTATCCCAATTGCATTGATTATTTTGATTATGCTTGGTTATTATTACACAGCATTGAATCTTATTTCGCATTTTATAGCCAGCTATTTAGTGACTGTTTTATGGGTTTTAATTAAACAGATAACAGATCGTGCCTTAGCGGTATCTGCTCGTCATCTTGCATATAAACGTTTGAAAGAACAGCGTGAAAAGAACCAAATAAAAACAGAATCAGGACACTCAGAAGAAATTATGATAGAAGTGAAAGATTCTGAATTAGCCTTAAGTCAGATTAAGCAACAAGTTGCTCGCATTGCTGAATGGTTGTTATGGGCAGTATTGTTAAGTTTCTATTATGTTGTTTGGTCTGATTTATTTGCTGTGGCTTATCATCTTAAAAGTATCACGCTTTGGCAGCAAACAGTAACTACTGAATCGGGGACAGTTGTTGAATCAATAACATTGTTGAATATGTTATTGGCGATTTTCATTTTAATTGTTACTTATGTATTAATTCGCAACCTTGCTGGGGTGTTGGAAGTATTAATTTTCTCTAGAATGAAGTTGTCACAAGGTGCACCTTATACTATTACAACATTATTAACCTATTTTATTGTTGCAATTGGTGCAGCATGGGCCTTTTCAACCTTAGGGATATCGTGGTCAAAATTACAATGGTTATTTGCTGCTTTATCAGTTGGATTAGGGTTTGGTTTGCAAGAAATTTTTGCAAATTTTGTATCGGGTATCATTATTCTCTTTGAGCGTCCAGTGAGAATTGGCGATACCATTACGATTGGAGAATACTCAGGAAGCGTATCAAAAATTCGTATCCGTGCAACGACTTTAGTTGACTATGATGGTAAGGAAGTCATTGTACCAAATAAAGCATTTGTAACAGAGCGTTTGACAAACTGGGCATTATCCAACACTATTACTCGCTTAGTAATTAAAGTTGGTGTGGCATATGGTAGTGATCTTGAGTTAACCAAAAAACTGTTACTACAAGCTGCAACAGAGTGCAAATCGGTTTTGAAAGAGCCAGAACCAAGAGCATATTTCTTAGTGTTTGGTGCAAGCACATTGGATCACGAATTGCGAGTTTATGTTGGTGAATTAGCAGATCGTTTACCAACAACAGATTTTCTTAATCGCCGAATTAATAGTCTATTTGCGGAACATAATATTGAAATTGCATTCAATCAATTGGATGTCTTTATCAAAAATCAAGACACTGGCGAAGAGATGAAAGTGGCATCATCTGATGAACCCACAAAATTGAATTAATAAAAGTTAAAAGGATAAAACTATGGCAGGCAATAGTATCGGACAGCTATTTAAAGTAACCACGTTTGGTGAATCACATGGGATTGCATTAGGGGGGGTGGTGGATGGTGTGCCACCTGGCTTAACTTTAAGTGAAGCAGATTTACAACCAGATTTAGATCGCCGTAAACCAGGAACGTCACGTTATACTACGCCACGTCGGGAAGATGATGAAGTACAAATTTTATCAGGTGTATTTGAAGGCAAAACCACAGGGACAAGTATTGGTTTAATTATTAAGAATAGTGATCAACGTTCACAAGATTATAGTGAAATTAAAGATCGTTTCCGTCCAGGGCATGCTGATTATACTTATCAACAAAAATATGGTTTGCGTGATTATCGTGGTGGTGGACGTTCTTCTGCGCGTGAAACAGCGATTCGGGTAGCAGCAGGCGCAATTGCCAAGAAATATTTAGCCGAAAAGTTTGGTATTAAGATTCATGGTTTTTTATCACAGATTGGTGATGTACAAATTCCAGCACAAAATCTAAGTCAGATTGATTGGGAATTTGTGAATAGTAATCCTTTCTTCTGTCCAGATGCAGCAAGTATTGAAAAATTTGATCACCTGATTAGAGCGTTGAAAAAAGCAGGAGATTCAATTGGTGCTAAATTAACGGTAGTAGCTGAAAATGTACCTGTTGGATTAGGTGAACCAGTTTTCGATCGTCTAGATGCAGATTTAGCACATGCTTTAATGGGAATTAATGCGGTAAAAGGTGTTGAAATTGGTGATGGTTTTGCGGTGGTAAACCAACGTGGTAGCCAACATCGTGATGAAATGACACCAGAAGGTTTCTGTTCAAACCATGCAGGTGGTATTTTAGGTGGGATCAGTTCGGGACAACCGATTATTGCTACGATAGCTTTAAAGCCAACTTCAAGTATTACGATTCCAGGACGTAGTGTGAATTTAGAGAATCAACCTGTTGAGGTGGTAACCAAAGGTCGCCATGATCCATGTGTAGGGATACGTGCGGTACCTATTGCCGAAGCAATGGTAGCGATTGTGTTAATGGATCATCTATTACGTTATCAAGGTCAATGTGGACAAAAGTAAAATATGAAAATGCTTAGGAAATTCGTTATAGCGATTGTATTGCTTAGCTGTTCATCATTGACTTTAGCAGTAACAGAGTGGCAAAAAATCAAACGCCCAATATCAGGTGAGCCGTTACCGATTGGCAGTTATAGTAATGGTTGTATCATTGGTGCAAAAGCATTACCGCTACAAGGTGAGGGTTATCAAGTTATTCGTTCGCAAAAATTACGTTATTTTGGGCATCCTGAAATGCTTGAATATTTAGTAAGATTGGGTAAGCGGGTTAAGGCTGCTGGTTTACCAACCATGTTAGTCGGGGATATTGCGATGCCTGCTGGTGGACGCTTTGCGACTGGTCATGCTAGCCACCAAATGGGCTTAGATGCGGATATTTGGTTAAAAATGGGCGGAATGAGTAGCCAACAAGCGTTAAATCCAACCGCAATTTTAATGGTAAATCGTAAATTACAGCGTGTTGATGATCGAGTTTGGAGTAATAATCAAACGAAATTAATTCAGCTTGCTGCAACGGATCCACAAGTAGCTCGAATTTTTGTTAATCCAGCAATTAAGTTAAAACTTTGCCAAACAGTGAGTGGTGATCGTAGTTGGTTACGTAAAATTCGTCCATGGTTTGGGCATGATGCTCATTTTCATGTGCGATTGCACTGCCCAAAAGGTGCACAATATTGTGAAGAACAAGCTCCAATGCCAGCTGGAGATGGTTGTGGTGCAGAGTTAATGTCTTGGTTTGAACCGAAACAGTCTAGTACACCTGCACCAGCCAAACAGCCACCAGTGTTGCCAATTCTTTGTCAGCAATTACTTGATTCGCCAGAAAAACAGCAATGGTTTGCTGAATAATTATTCAAGGAGAAAATATGGAACTTGCATGGGATATTTACTTAATACTTTTTTTACTGGCTGCATTAGCTGGTTTTATTGATGCGATTGCTGGTGGTGGCGGATTAATTACAATCCCTGCATTGTTAGCGGTAGGATTACCGCCTGCTGCGGCATTAGCGACCAATAAATTACAAGCGAGTGGCGGTTCCTTTTCCGCAAGTTTATATTTTGTACGTCAAAAAGCGGTAGATCTGCGTCAAATATGGAAAATGATTTTAGGTACATTTACTGGGGCAATGATTGGTACAGTAGCGGTGCAATCAATTGATGCGAGTGTAGTGAAATCATTATTACCAATTTTAGTGTTAATTGTAGGGCTTTATTTCCTCTTTTCACCAAAAATTGGCGATCAAGATCGTCAACAACGCTTAAGTTTTGTTGCATTTGCGGTAGCTGCGGCATTTCCTATTGGTTTTTATGATGGATTCTTTGGACCAGGCACGGGTTCTTTTCTTTGTGTTGCTTTTGTCACGTTGCTCGGATTTAATTTAGCTAAAGCAACAGCTCACGCCAAAATTCTCAATTTTACCTCTAATTTTACTTCATTAATTTTCTTTATCTTAGGTGGTGAAGTTTATTGGGTTTTAGGCTTAGTGATGATGTTAGGTGGATTTATTGGTGCCAGACTTGGGGCAAAAATGGTTTTAACCAAAGGACAAAAATTAATACGACCAATGGTAGTGATGATGGCATTTGTCATGACAGCGAAAATGATGTATGACTATGGCTGGTTTAATTAAGCAACAGGAATAATAAAGAGTAGCTATGTCTGATAATAGAAGAATTACTGCAAGAGTAGGATATGAACCTCAATTTCGCTGGGAGTATTTATTACCAAAATATTGGGGTGTTTGGCTGGGTGTTTTTTTTCTAGCCCTGTTAGGTTTTTTACCTTTTCGATTACGTGATGTGATTGCGGCAAAACTTGGAATATTGATCGGTCGTATTGCGAAAAAACAACGTCATCGAGCAGAAGTCAATTTACAGTACTGTTTTCCAGAGTGGAATGAAGATCATCGTCAACAGGTGATTGATCAAATGTTTGTGACGGTTGCACAAACAATGTTGGGAATTGGCGAAATAGCGTTACGTTCAGCGAAACATTTACAAAAACGCAGTGTATTTACTGGCTTAGAATATCTACAACAAGCGAAAGCAGCTGGACAAAATATTATTTTGTTAGTGCCGCATACTTGGGCGATAGATGCCTCAGGAATCATTCTGCATACGCATGGAATGCCAATGACCGCAATGTATAATCCACATCGGAATCCATTAGTAGATTGGCTATGGAATAGTGTGCGTGAACGTTTTGGGGGTAAAATGCACGCACGCCAAAATGGAATTAAACCTTTTCTAAATGCAGTGCGTAAAGGTGAGATGGGGTATTACTTACCTGATGAAGACTATGGTGAAGAATTAAGTGTTTATGCCGACTTTTTTGCCACTTATAAAGCGACGTTGCCAGGCTTAAATAAAATGTGCAAAATTGCGAAAGCGGTTGTTATTCCTATGTTTCCACGCTATAACGCACAAACTGGCCGTTATGAAATAGAGATCACTGCACCAATGGAATTAAGTGATGATGAGAAATATTGTGCCAGATTGATGAATCAAGTTATTGAACAATTGGTCACTCCAATGCCTGAGCAATATGTTTGGATCTTACGCCTACTAAGAACGCGTAAAGATGGTGTTGATATTTATCATTAGGATTTTTTATTTTTTTTGATATTAAAGAGTATTTTTTCGATATTGGCACTGTTAGAATAGCAAACTTTGAGAAAATAGCATCCGCTATATAATTTTGTGTTAGGCAAATAATTATGAACCAACAACAAAAAGAGTTAATTAAATCATCTATTCAATCGATTCCTAATTATCCAGCAGAAGGTATTATTTTCCGCGATATTACCAGTTTAGTAGAGGTCCCAGCGGCATTTAAAGCCACGATTGATCTTATCGTAGAACACTTTAAAGGGAAAAATATTACTAAGGTTGCAGGTACGGAATCTCGAGGTTTTATTTTTGGTGCACCTGTTGCTTTAGCATTGAATGTGCCATTTATTTTGGTGAGAAAACCAGGTAAATTACCACGTGAAGTAATTTCACAATCTTATGAATTAGAGTATGGTCAAGATACTTTAGAAATGCACGTTGATTCAATCAATGCCGAAGATAACGTATTGATTATTGATGATTTATTAGCAACGGGTGGTACCGTTGAAGCAACCATTAAATTGATTCAACGTCTTGGCGGCAAAGTTGAACACGCTGCATTTGTTATTAGTTTACCAGAGCTTGGTGGCGAAGAGCGTTTGCGTAAACTAGGTGTTGAACCATTCACGTTAGTTGATTTTGCAGGACATTAATTAAGAAGTAAAAGGATAGGCATGAGTTATCAGGTATTAGCACGCAAATGGCGACCAAATCGATTTTCTGAAGTGGTTGGACAAGATCATGTGATAACGGCCTTAAGTAATGGATTAACTAATCAACGTTTACATCATGCTTATCTTTTTTCGGGAACTCGTGGCGTAGGAAAAACATCAATAGCTCGTTTATTTGCGAAAGGGTTAAATTGCGAACAAGGGATTACTGCTGAGCCTTGTGGTGAGTGTGAAAATTGTCGTGCAATTAAAGAAGGTAATTTTATCGATTTAATCGAAATAGATGCAGCTTCTCGTACTAAAGTTGAGGATACACGAGAGTTACTCGATAATGTGCAATATAAACCTGTACGTGGTCGCTTTAAAATTTACTTAATCGATGAAGTGCATATGCTTTCTCGTCATAGCTTTAATGCACTATTAAAAACATTAGAAGAGCCACCAGAATATGTTAAGTTCCTTTTAGCAACAACAGATCCACAAAAATTACCAATTACAGTTCTTTCTCGTTGTATTCAATTTCATCTCAAAGCCTTAGATACGGAAACGATAGCTGAACATCTCAGTAAATTATTGGTACAAGAAAATGTCAGTTACCAAATTCCTGCCTTGAATAAATTAGCACAAGCTGCACAAGGTAGTATTCGAGATGCACTAAGTCTTACTGATCAAGCGATTGCATTAAGTAATGGTAATATTACAACAACAGCAGTTAATTCAATGTTGGGATTATTAGATAGTGATAAGTCGATCTCATTATTGAATGCTATAGCACAAGCTGATGGTGAAGCAGCAATGCAAGTATTGGCGGATATTGCTCAACAAGGTGTGGATTGGGAGCGAGTATTACAGGATCTGGCAGAAACATTACATCAGATTGCAATGTTGCAATTGTTGCCACCAAAAAATCAACATGTAGATTCTTCATTAGCGGTATTGGCAAAAACGATTGCCGCAGAAGATGTGCAATTTTATTACCAGCTAATGTTAAATGGGCGTAAAGAACTTGCTTTTTCGCCTGAAGCAAAAACAGGGGTAGAAATGACAGTTTTGCGAGCATTAGCATTTCATCCAAAACGCTTTTCACCAGTAATTACAACAGTTACAGAGCAGCCAACAGTATCATCTGTAAATGTTGAGCAGACAACAACTATACAAGCAACACAAACTAAAATAACTACGGAGCCTGTTACTTCTTCTACTACACAAGAGCTAAAATCAGCTACAGAAACAAAGTCTAATCCACTTAAGGTAGAAGTGTTACCAGAGCCTCAGGCTGATATTTCGACCACACAACCTACTTCATCAGTAATGCGATCTTCTGCATTATTATCGAGCGATATTTTGCAGCAAGTTGCTAATTTAGAGCAGGGAAAGGCGGAACATATTGTATTAGAGAAAAAACAACCAATATTTGTTGAAGAAAAAAAAAAGGATAGCACTAAAATAGCTGAACCGCTAATATCTACTCCTCTGTTTTTAAAGTCAGAAAATACAGTAGAGGCTAGAGTAGAAGTAAAACCAGAACCAGAAAGCCCACCAGCATTACTATCACAAGAAAATAAGCCTATGAGTTTAAGCTCAGTGGTGCAAGGGAAAGTTGAATCCTTGTCCGAAATGGTGAATGTTAATGATACAGAAGAGAACGAATTGTTAGATGAAGATTATCACTGGTCTTGGAGTGATCCCTCAATAGAGGCACAAAATCAGGCAATGCGTCCTTCCGATATTAAAAAAGCATTATTAGAGAAATATACCCCAGAAGTCATGCAAAAAGTGGTTGAATTAGCATCAGAAAAGAGTCAATGGAGTGCGGATATTGAAAAATTAACATTGGCAGGTGGTAGTAAACGCGTTTTGCTCAACTCAGTGATTTTGGCGCAAGATGAACATAGTATGCGTCTAGGTGTTCGTCCTGACGCCTTTTTATTAGCAAAATATTTAGATCTCAATTTTATTCATCAGGCTTTTCAGGAATTTTATGGGCGTAAGATAAAAATTGAATTGGAAGAATATACTGGTCCAGAAGTTACGCCATATGAAATTCGAGGTGAGGTTTATGAACAATTAGTGGTAGAAGCACAACAAAATTTACAGCAAGATACAAAATTAAATGAGTTTATACAGCAATTTGCAGCAAAAATTGAATTAGATTCTGTACGTCCAACGGGTAAAGCGTAGTTTGTCCATTGCACAATAGTGGTTTTCAGTTAAAATACAGCCTTTATTTTTTATTATTAGAGAGAGAAAGTTATGTTTGGAAAAGGTGGTTTAGGCGGCTTAATGAAGCAAGCTCAACAAATGCAAGAACGTATGCAGAAAATGCAAGAAGAGATTGCTCAATTAGAAGTAAGTGGTGAATCTGGTGCAGGTTTAGTCAAAGTAACGATTAATGGTGCACATAGTTGCCGTCGTATAGAAATTGATCCATCTTTAGTGGAAGATGATAAAGAGATGCTAGAAGATCTTATTGCAGCAGCATTTAATGATGCTGTACGTCGTGCAGATGAAATGCAAAAAGAAAAAATGGCATCAGTTACGGCTGGTATGCAACTCCCACCAGGTTTTAAAATGCCATTCTAATCATATTTATTTGGGGGAGTCTTGGTTACTCCCTTATTTATCTCAACACTTACTACAATAAACCTTTCTTAATTATGCAAATTAGTCCTTTATTAGACGAATTAATGAATGCGTTACGTTGCTTACCAGGTGTAGGTCCTAAGTCGGCACAACGTATGGCGTACTATTTATTACAGCGAGATCGTAGTGGTGCGATGAATTTAGCACGCACATTAACTGATGCAATGGCACATATCGGGCATTGCAGTCAATGCCGTACATTTACCGAAGAAGAAACCTGTAATATTTGTAATAATTATCGCCGTCAAGAGAGTGGTCAGATTTGTGTGGTTGAAATGCCATCGGATATTCAAGCTATTGAACAAACAGGACAATTTTCAGGCCGCTATTTTGTGTTGATGGGACATTTATCGCCATTAGACGGTATTGGACCTAAAGAAATTGGGTTAGATTTGTTACAAAAAAGATTACAAACAGAATCATTTACCGAGATTATTTTAGCAACTAATCCAACGATTGAAGGAGATGCAACAGCAAACTATATTGCGGAAATGTGTCAACAATATGGGATAAAAGTGAGTCGTATTGCACACGGTATTCCAGTTGGTGGTGAATTAGAGATGGTTGATGGCACAACACTTTCACACTCTTTTATTGGCAGACGAGAATTAAAATAAGCCTATTTACAGACGGGATTTATTTCCTAATGAGCGAGAGCAATCCTTTATCCAATCTAGCTTTTACGCTAGAATAGCCGACTGGTTTAACAGAGTAGATAAGTTATGGCAAAACAAGCACTTTTTTATGTTTTTTCTGCAGCACCAATGCAACCATTATCATTAGAAAACAAAGCGTGTGATTTGGCAGCAGATGCGTGGCGTTTAGGGAAAAAAGTGTTAATCGCTTGCCAAACCAAAGAACAGGCGTTGTTAATTGATGAAATGTTATGGCAACGAGATCCAGAACAATTTGTACCACATAATTTATCAGGTGAGGCTGGTGGTTATATGACCCCAGTAGAAATTTGTTGGTCAGAGAAACGTAACTCACAACGGCGAGATTTATTAATTTCATTATCACTACAAGTGCCTGAATTTGCTTTGCTTTTCCCTCAAGTGATTGAGTTTGTTCCAACAGATGAACAGTTAAAAATATTAGCTAGAGAACGCTATAAATATTATCGACAGTTAGGTTGGCAGCTAGGGACGGAACAGGTGTAATGTGGCAAAAATAAAATTTTTTCATGATTGAGTATGGTAAAAACTATATTCTTGCTAAATGTTACATATTTCCAAAAAAGTACGAAAAACAGACCACTTATTTTCAGTTTGTTCCGAAAAATGGCAGCATCATATTTGGATATGCAACTAGATTGATGAAATATTAGAAAAGAAATGTGAAAGAACACAATGAATAAACAGCTTACCCAAGATAAATTGATTAGCACTATTGCTCAAATTATTGAGCAAGCGCGTTCGCATGTCCGCCAAACCGTGAATAGTGCGATGGTGCAAAGTTATTGGGAAATTGGGCGTTTATTGGTTGAAGATGAACAGAACGGACAATATCGTGCGGAGTATGGCAAAGCGGTATTAAAAAATGTTTCAGAACGTCTAACAGCAATGTATGGTAAAGGATTTGATGTACGTAATTTACGCAATATGAGAGCCTTTTATCTTACTTTCCCAATTCGGAACGCACTGCGTACCGAATTAAGTTGGACACATTATCGTAGTCTAATTCGCATTGAAAATCCGCAAGCTCGTGAATGGTATTTAAAAGAAACTATTGAGAATAATTGGTCATCTCGTGCGTTAGATCGGCAAATTTCTGTGCTATATTATGAACGTTTGCTTGCTAGCCAAAATAAAGCATTGGTAACACAAGAAGCGGTAGAAAAAACTGAAAAATTACAAGAAACTATCGAAGATTATTTGCGTGATCCTTACATTTTAGATTTCTTAAATCTTCAAGACAAAAGCTATCAAGAAAGCGATTTAGAACAAACAATTATCAGTAATTTACAGCAATTTTTACTAGAATTGGGTAAAGGTTTTGCATTTGTTGAACGTCAGAAACGGATTCGTTTTGATGATGAAGATTTTTATATTGACTTGGTTTTCTACCATTTCAAACTGAAATGTTTTTTATTAATTGATTTAAAAATTGGCAAGCTAAAACATCAAGATATTGGACAAATGGATACCTATGTTCGCCTTTATGATGAACAGTTTAAAGGTGAAGATGATAATCCAACTATTGGTTTAGTTCTGTGCAGTGAGCAGAGTGAGGCAGTGGCAAAATATTCCATATTAGCCGATAGGAAACAGATTTTTAGTGCGAAGTATCTTCCTTATTTACCAACAGAGTTAGAACTTAAAGCACAACTTGAAAAAGTGCGAGCGAGATTGGAGAAGTATAGAGATTAAAATGAAGTACGAACCTTTCAACGCGTAAATGGGAATATTGTTAAGTAATAGAACATCCGCACAACCCTTAGTAAACAAAGATTTTTAATTTTTATAGTAGTTCCCTTTTTATTAGAGAAGAAACAACAATGACAAAACAATTTGACATGGCTGATCGCTTTGATGCAAAAGCGGTAGAACAAGCCTTATATAAACACTGGGAAGAGAGCGGTTATTTTAAACCGTCTGAAAATGAGAATGCACCGAGTTATTCGATTGCGATTCCGCCACCAAATGTAACTGGTAGTTTGCATATGGGGCACGCTTTCCAACAAACTTTAATGGACACTTTAATTCGTTATCACCGTATGCAAGGCGATAATACGCTTTGGCAAGCTGGAACCGACCATGCTGGAATTGCAACGCAAATGGTGGTAGAGCGTAAAATTGCTGCTGAGGAAAAGAAAACTCGCCATGATTATGGGCGGGAAACCTTTATCGAAAAAATTTGGCAATGGAAAGCGGAGTCTGGTGGAAATATTAGTCAACAGATGCGTCGTTTAGGAAACTCAGTAGATTGGGATCGTGAACGTTTTACGATGGATGAAGGCTTGTCAGAAGCAGTCAAAGAAGTTTTCGTACGTCTATATGAAGAAGGCTTAATTTATCGAGGTAAACGTTTAGTCAACTGGGATCCAAAATTACATACCGCTATTTCTGATTTAGAAGTAGAAAATAAAGAGAGCAAAGGTTCATTGTGGCATTTCCGTTATCCATTAGCGAATGGAGCGAAAACAGCAGATGGAAAAGATTATTTAGTTGTTGCGACAACTCGTCCAGAAACTATGTTAGGGGATACAGCGGTTGCGGTACATCCTGATGATGAGCGTTACCAAAATTTAATTGGTAAAACGGTATTATTGCCATTAGTTAATCGTGAAATTCCAATTATTGCAGATGAGTATGTTGAGAAAGAATTTGGAACTGGAGTAGTAAAAATTACGCCAGCACACGATTTTAATGATTATGAAGTAGGTAAACGTCATCAACTACCAATGGTGAATGTCTTTACACTAAATGCAGATATTCGTGAACAAGCTGAAGTTTTTACCTTTGAGGGTAAAGAAAATAATGCTTATATGGCTGAAATTCCAGCAAATTACCGTGGTTTAGAGCGTTTTGCTGCACGTAAACAGATCGTTGCAGAATTTGAAATATGTGGTTTATTAGAGGAAATTAAACCACATGACTTAAAAGTCCCATATGGTGATCGTGGTGGTGTGCCAATCGAACCAATGTTAACTGACCAATGGTATGTGAGTGTTGCACCACTGGCAAAAGAAGCAATTCGTGCAGTAGAAGATGGTGAAATTCAATTCGTACCGAAGCAGTATGAAAATCTCTATTTCTCTTGGATGCGTGATATTCAAGACTGGTGTATTTCTCGCCAACTTTGGTGGGGACACCGTATTCCTGCGTGGTATGATGAGGCAGGTAACGTCTATGTGGCACGTGATGAAGCCGAAGTTCGTGCGAAGTATCAATTAGCGGCAGATGTTGTGCTACGTCAAGATGAAGATGTATTAGATACTTGGTTCTCTTCTGGTTTATGGACTTTTTCAACATTAGGTTGGCCACAACAAACTAAAGAGTTACAGATGTTCCACCCAACCAGTGTATTAATTACTGGATTTGACATTATTTTCTTCTGGGTTGCCAGAATGATTATGTTCACTATGCACTTCATCAAAGATGAAAATGGCAAACCGCAAGTGCCGTTTAAAACCGTGTATGTAACAGGATTAGTGCGTGATGAGAATGGGGCAAAAATGTCTAAATCAAAAGGTAATGTCCTTGATCCATTGGATATGATTGATGGAATTGATTTAGAAAGTTTGGTCGCAAAACGTACTGGTAATATGATGCAGCCACAGTTAGCGGCGAAAATTGAAAAAGCAACGCGTAAAGAGTTTGAGAATGGTATTGCAGCTCATGGTACAGATGCTTTACGTTTTACCTTAACGGCTTTAGCAAGTAATGGTCGTGATATTAACTGGGATATGAAACGTCTTGAGGGTTATCGTAATTTCTGTAATAAGTTATGGAACGCAAGTCGTTTTACCTTAATGAACATTGATGGTAAAGATTGTGGTTATAGCGGTAATCAAGAGATGGAGTTCTCTTTAGCAGATCGCTGGATTTTGGCTGAGTTTAACTTAGCGGTAAAAGAGTTCCGTCAAGCATTAGATCAATACCGTTTTGATATTGCGGCTAATACATTATATGAGTTTATCTGGAACCAATTCTGTGATTGGTATCTTGAATTAACCAAGCCAGTTTTAAGCCAAGGGAATGAAGCACAACAACGTGGAACACGTCACACCTTAATTACGGTATTAGAACAAGTACTGCGTTTAGCCCATCCAGTAATGCCATTTATTACTGAAGAAATTTGGCAAAAAGTAAAACCGTTAATGAACATTCAAGCGGATAGTATTATGTTGCAGCCATTCCCGCAATTTGATGCAGATTTAGTGGATCAAAATGCGATCAATGACATTAACTGGATTAAAGAGTTAATTGTGAATGTGCGTAATATCCGTGCCGAAATGAATATTGCACCAAGCAAACCGTTAGACCTATTGCTCCGCAATTTGACGGAAACAGAGCAAACCTGTTTAGCAAATAATCGTGCTTTAATTCAGACAATGGCGAAATTAAATAGTATTAATTTATTAGCCGTAGATGAAACCGCTCCATTAGCAGTAACTAAATTGATTGGTAATGCGGAATTATTGATTCCAATGGCTGGTTTTATTGATAAACAAGCTGAGTTAGCTCGTCTTAATAAAGAGATTGAGAAGTTAATTGGCGAAGTAAAACGCATTGAGGGTAAATTAAGTAATGAAAATTTCGTTGCTAAAGCACCTGAAGCAGTTATCGCCAAAGAACGTGAAAAAATGCAAGATTATCAACAAGGTTTAGAGAAATTACGTCAACAATATGCGAGTATTGAGGAGTTGTAGTTTATTATGTACAAAAAAGGGGTAACTTTTGATCTGACCCCGAAAAGTTGGACGACTATTTTAAGGACTGAATTCTGTATTGAACAGGACTCAGTCCATTTAATTTTAATTGTATTCTTTCCTCATTAT
>NZ_JBHLWA010000028.1:0-59422 GCF_042433085.1 Gallibacterium melopsittaci | reverse complement strand
ATCGTTTTGGTGAATCAGCACCAGCAGGTGAATTATTTAAACTCTTTGGTTTCACTGTTGAGAATGTGGTAGCAAAAGCAAAAGAGATTTTGTAATTTATCATTCTTGATTTGATTAAATTAAATAGACCTCTTCTTATCACATATAAGAAGAGGTTTTTTTTGATAAATATACTTACTTTGAGGAATAATCTAGATTTGTAATGAAATTTGTGTTATGGTATGTATAAAATGTAAGCTATTTTTTATTTTACTTGTAAGTGTATATTAAAAATAGCTTAATGTTGAGTTGTACTTAATATGGTTAAGATGTACTAAATAACTTTCTTGTTTCATAAATATTGTGAGAGATATAACAGGAGTATAAACGATGAATACAGATCTAGAAAAAATAGAACATATTCACCGAGTTCAAAAGCAAAATTTGAAAGAGAGAATTGATATGGTACAAAAAGGTGGTTTAGTTGATGAAATTCAGAAAAAACACTTACGCCATCGTGTTAAAACCTTATCTCAAGTAAAGTAATATGATATTAAAAATTTAAGGGCAGAGATTTTAAATCTGCCCTTAATATTTACAATGATTACTCAACTGTAACTGCTTTAGCTAAATTTCTTGGTTGGTCAACATCAGTACCTTTAATAATTGCCACATAGTAAGAAAGTAATTGCATCGGTACGGTATAGAAGATTGGAGCAACTAATTCATTAACTTTTGGCATGGTGATAATTTTCATATTATCACTATCTTTGAATCCAGCTTCTGCATCCGCAAAAACATATAACTGACCACCACGAGCACGCACTTCTTCAATATTAGATTTTACTTTTTCTAATAATTCATTGTTTGGTGCGACAACGATTACTGGCATATCTGCATCAATTAAAGCTAATGGCCCATGTTTTAATTCACCAGCAGCGTAAGCTTCTGCATGAATGTATGAAATCTCTTTCAATTTCAATGCAGCTTCCATAGCGATTGGATAGAATTCACCACGCCCTAAGAATAAAGCATTATGTTTTTCGGCAAAATCTTCAGCAAGTTTTTCAATTTGTTTATCAAACACTAATGCTTTTTCGATATCGGTTGGAATACTATTTAGTGCTTGTACAATTTCGCGTTCTTTCTCTGCAGAAATACTGCCATTTAATTTACCAATCGCTACCACTAGCATTAACATAGAGACTAATTGTGTTGTGAATGCTTTGGTTGAAGCCACGCCAATTTCTACGCCGGCACGCGTCATAAAAGCAAGATCAGATTCACGAACTAATGATGAGCCAGCAACGTTACAAATTGTCATTGCTGCCATATAGCCTTTTTCTTTAGCTAACCGTAATGCTGCTAAAGTATCCGCTGTTTCACCTGATTGCGAAAGCGTGAGTAATAAGCTATTTGGACGAGTAACAAATTTACGATAACGGAATTCAGAAGCGATTTCTACATCACAGCTTACGCCTGCTAAGGCTTCAAACCAATAACGTGCCACCATACCTGAGTTGTATGAGGTACCACAAGCAACAATTTGTACGTGCTTCACATTTTCTAAAATACTTTTTGCTTTGCTACCAATACTTTCAACAATTACGCTATCGTGTGCAATACGACCTTCTAAAGTATTAATAATAGCAGTAGGTTGTTCGAAAATTTCCTTTTGCATAAAGTGGCGGAACTGACCTTTATCTGCAGCATCTTGTTCTAAGTTAGACTCAGAAATGGTACGTTCAACTTGCTCACCTAAGCGATTGTAAATTGTTACTTGACGACGGGTGATTTCTGCCACATCGCCCTCTTCAAGGAAACTAAATCGGCGTGTAACATTTAATAAAGCTAATTGGTCAGAAGCTAAGAAATTTTCGCCTACTCCATAACCGATAACTAATGGGCTACCAGAACGTGCAGCAATGAGATGTTCTGGTTGTTGACGGTGCAGAACCACCATACCATACGCACCAGTTAATTGTTTAACTGTTTGCTGCACAGCACGTAATAAATCTTGGCAAGATTGAAATTCCCAATGTACTAAGTGAGCAATGACTTCAGTATCTGTTTGAGAGGTAAATTGGTAACCACGTTGTTGAAGTTCAACTTTAAGTTCTTGATAATTTTCAATAATTCCATTATGTACTACCGCAATATCACTTGACATATGTGGGTGTGCATTTGCTTCTGATGGCTCGCCATGCGTTGCCCAACGGGTATGTGCGATACCTGTTCCACCCACTAAAGGCTGTTGTTCAACGGCATCGTCTAAGGCTTTTACTTTACCGACACGGCGAACACGTTGTAAATTGTGTTGGTTATCAACGACTGCTACACCAGCAGAATCATAACCACGATACTCTAAACGGTGTAAACCTTGAATTAAGATTTCTGCAACATCACGTTGTGCGACTGCACCAACAATTCCACACATAATTTTTTCCTTTGTTGAATAGTAAAAATAAAGTTATTTGGCAGAAGCAATTAATACTTCTACACCAAGATCTTCAATTTGTTTTT
Source organism: Gallibacterium melopsittaci (assembly GCF_042433085.1). Classification (NCBI taxonomy): domain Bacteria; kingdom Pseudomonadati; phylum Pseudomonadota; class Gammaproteobacteria; order Pasteurellales; family Pasteurellaceae; genus Gallibacterium; species Gallibacterium melopsittaci. The sequence goes on along the minus strand of NZ_JBHLWA010000028.1, from coordinate 56,920 downwards.
TGATGATTAAATCAATCTGATCATCGGTAATCAAATAGTGAATCTGTTGCCACGTCAGTTCCAAATTTGGCATTTTGCGACCAATTTTTTGCGATTCAACCATAACAATAACTTCACGAGAAACATCTGCCATAACACGACTTAAACCAACCAGTTCATTAAAGGTCGTTGTACCACGTTGTAGATCAATACCATCAGCACCAATAAATAATTGATCGAAATCATATGAACGCAATACTTGCTCGGCGATTTGACCTTGAAATGAATCTGAAGAAGAATCCCAAGTACCGCCTGTCATTAATAAAGTGGGTTCATTTTCGAGCTGGCGTAGTTCTGCGGCAACATTTAGAGAGTTTGTCATTACCACTAAACCTTGCTTTTTATTTAATTGACTGATGAGAGCCGAAGTTGTACTACCTGTGTCAATAATGATACGGTTGTGATCACGAATTTGTGCGGCGGCAAGCTTAGCAATAGCAAGTTTTTGTGGTGATAATGCTTCATTTTCTTCATCATCAGCTAATGCTTCTGCTGGCATTAAAATTGCCCCACCATAACGACGGAGTAGTAATCCACTTTGCTCCAAAGCGGATAGATCTTTACGAATCGTAACTTCTGAAGTTTCAAATTGATTGACAAGCTGTTCTACGGTAACTTCACCTTGCTCTTCAAGGCATTTTAAAATGGCATGACGACGTTGTTTGGTATTTCTTTTACTCATTATATTTCGGTTTGGTCTATTTAAATTTCGGAGCGAAATATAGCAAATTGTAAAAGGAATAACAAACTTTATTTTTAAAATTCAAATAATCGTTGGATCGACTAACAGGATAAAGAAAGTTAGAATAGGTCACCTATTGGCAGTAACTGATTGGAATTGCGGATATTTTTATCTGTTGTGTTGTGGAAAAAATCACTACAACTTTTAGTGTTGTTTATTTTTATGGCATATCAAAAGTTACTGCAATTTTATAAAAAGATTAATTACAAGGTTTATTTATGGTAGTTTCCTCAGTTGTTACACCCAATTTAAATGAGGCTCGCCGTATTGTGGCTATTGGCGGTGGGCATGGATTAGGGAGAGTGATGTCAGCACTCAGTTTTATGCGTTCTCGATTAACAGGGATTGTAACAACGACTGATAATGGCGGCTCAACAGGTAGAATTCGCACTGAATTTGGTGGGATTGCTTGGGGTGATTTGCGTAATTGTTTAAATCAAATTATTACCACACCGACAACAGCTTCGGAATTATTTGAATATCGCTTTAGTGGTGAAGGAGAATTGGCTGGGCATAATTTAGGCAATTTGATGTTAAAAGCCTTAGAGAATATCAAAGTACGCCCATTAGAAGGGGTAAATTTGATTCGAGAATTATTGCATGTAGAGCCTTTTATTATTCCGATGTCAGAGAAACCCGCACAATTAGCTGCGGAGTTACATAATGGTGAAATGATTATTGGGGAAGTTAGTATTGATAATTTGCAAGAAATTCCGCAAAAATTAAGTATAGAACCCGTTGTTCCTGCTACTCCAGAAGCAGTGGCAGCGATTGAGCAGGCAGATATTATTTTATTAGGACCAGGAAGTTTTTTTACCAGTATTTTACCGCCATTATTGCTAGCAGAGATTAAAGCTGCTATTGCACAGAGTCATGCTATTAAAATTTTTATCGATAATTTAGGGGCAGAGCATAGTCCATCGGCACAATTAGATCTCATGGCAAGAGTAAATTGGGTAAATTGCTATCTTGGTAAATCTGTTATTGATGGGGTGATTACTGGTGTGGAGATGACTTTATCAGAACAGTTTAAACAACAGCACTGCGTTTTATCTCGAAAATTAAATGCGGATGACGTGAGTTATCGACATGATCGTGCATTATTAAGCCATGCGTTAGAAGATGTGATTGAAGCAATAAAAATTAGGCAAAAACGTTTTGCTTAGGATCTATAAGATGTTTTTTTATCGATGTTGTAAGCAAGAATATTTATAGATCCTAATTTTACAAAATTAAATTTTTTCTAATTTAGTTTGATATTTGCCTCTTACGATGAAGTGGTAAAGAATTAAACCAATTATTGCGACTAAAGTATTAACCCAATACATAAGATTAAAATCAAAGGCACTAACCAGCATACTTAGTAGTATAGAACCTAAACCGATACCTAAATCAAGAAAGAGAAAATAAGTCGCTGTTGCTGCACCAGCACGTTCGCTTGGTACGACTTGTACACTGGAAGTTTGAAATGCAGGGGCAATGGCACCGTAACCTAAGCCTAAAATAGGGGCAGCAATAAAAATACCTGTGGCTGATTTTGCGATACTTAATAATGCCATACCAAGAATAAAAGCAATATAACCAGGATAAATGAGATAAGCTGCACCATAATAGTCATAAATTCTGCCAACAAATGGACGTGTAATGACGATAGTGACCGCAAATATCACAAAGAAATAACTTGCCATTGGTCCAATTCCCATTGATGTCATCATAATCGGGACGAAGACTAAAATACCTGAATAAGTAAAACTCATAAATAAGCCCATTAATGCCCAAGGTAAAGCTCGTTTCTCAATAAAACGTGTAATCTTCCAAGTTTTTTTAGAAATTGATTTTGGATGAGCTAACTCAATAGGTAACGGTTTGCGATTCGCGGCATAAAAGCCAATTAAGCCAATTAAACTACAGGCAAGAAAGAGAGCATGATCGCCAAAGTTATCTAAAATTAATAATCCAAAGAATGGACCGATAACCATAGCGATATTAACAAACATTGCAAAATAACCGATACCTTCCCCTTTACGACTATTGGGTAAGACTAATACAGCAACGGTTGCAACTGCCGTTGTTCCGATAGCGAATAACATTCCTTGAAAAAAACGATAGACAAAGAGGTATTCAACTGATGGAGAAAAGTTGAACGCAGCGGTGATAAGAAAAAAAAGTCCTGTTGAAATAAATAACATTTTTTTCTTATTTAAACTATCAATCAATTCTCCTGCAAATGGACGGCAAAGAATGCAGCCGATTTGAAAGCAAGTCATTGCCATACCTGCATCGAATGCACTACCACCATAAGAGAGCGTGATCACGATAGGCAGAGCAGAAACCATAATATATTGCACAATATAAAATACACTGCTACTGATACCATAACCAGTAAACTCTGGAGTCCAGAGTGGTTCTTTTATTGTTGTTTTCATTTGTATTCTTCCTAAGATAAGAAAGTGTTGTAGTAAGCAGTACCACAACACTTTTGCTTGTGATTATCTTTATAATAAGATTACGAGTAAGATTACGCTTTTACAGGTTCAGCTATAATGCTGCGTGTTTCAACATTAACTTCAACTAAACGTACTGACAAGAGATCCGCTAATTGATAAAGACGATTACCTTGTACATATAACGCAATATCATCACTGTTTACCTCAATCTCTTCTTTCTTATCATGAATAAAAGACATTGGCACAAAGAGATAAGCACCATTTTCTAGTAACTGTACTCGTAACCCGCCACGAGTAATATCCATAATTTGTGCTTGATAAATCGGCTTATCCGCTACTTGTTTAGCAAAATATAAACAATAGAGCCAATCTGCAATATCACGTTCAACCAAACGATTTTGTTTTCTGGCTTCTTGTAATCGAGCTAGCACATTTTCTTCAATCGGTTGTGGCGTTTGTTGTTGTAAGATAGCTTTGATTGCACGATGGTTTACCATATCTGAATATTTACGAATTGGTGAAGTCCAAGTTGCATAGGCAGTTAAACCTAAACCAAAATGAGGCGCAACTTCTGCTTTAAATTCAGCAAATGTGAGATAGCGGCGTAAACGAGTTTCAAAGTATTCTTGTGAAAGTTGATCAAGGTCGTGTTGCATTTGGCAATAACCATCAAGTGTCGTTAAACTTTCCACACTATAACGTTGCTCAAGTTCAGTTTGATTACTTCCATTAGCAAGATGTTTTAATAGGAAATTACTTGCTGCTGGTAAGAATTTCTTATCAAAACCAGAATGTGTATTGAAGATACCCGCTACTTGATGTGTAGCTAAAAATTGTGCCGCACAAGTATTTGCAATAATCATACACTCTTCAACAATGCGATTCGCAATACGACGATAATCAGCTCGAATCTCAGAAATTTCTCCATTATCTGCCAAGATAAAATTATAATCAGGACGATCTTTAAATAAGATTGCGTGTTGTTGACGCCACTTAATTCTCGCTAAACTGAATTGATGTAGTGCATCAATTTGCGTCTTAATAATGTCGTTGGTTGGTTGCCACGCATTTGGTTGTTGTTCTAAATAATCTGAAACTGCGTCATAAGCAAGTTTTGCTTTAGAACAAATCCATGCCAAAGTAAAACTTGGCTCAGTAGTAACATTTCCCTCAAGATCTGTTTCAATAAAACAGACTAAGGCAGGACGCTTTTCCCCCTCTACCAATGAACAGAGATCATCAGATAACTCACGAGGGAGCATTGGAATATTAAAACCTGGTAGATAATTGGTAAAACAGCGTTGTTTTGCATCAAGCTCAATTTGTGAATCCAATGGAATATAGGCAGTTGGATCTGCGACTGCCACAGCGAGTTTCCAACCAACTTGTGAACTATCTTGCATCAATGGGGAAATAGATAAGGCATCATCCATATCTTCCGTACTTTCTGAGTCAATCGTAACAAAATTTATATCTGTTAGGTCTTGCCGAATAGTGGTTTCGTCAAAAGGATACTGATCTAACCCAGCTACCGCTGTACGAGGTTGTTCATGGCGAGCAAGGGTTACCCACCAAGCTGTTTTTGGATCATCATGATGACAAATAAATTGCGTTACTTGAGCAAAGAAAAACCGATCATCTCGTAATGGATGAGTTTTTAATTCAGCTACTACCCAATCACCATTGGCTAGCGTTTCAGTAGCTTTTTTATGCACATTCGCCGAGATCGGTTGTTTAATATTTGGATGATCTACAAAAAGTTGCAGTTTATTGTCTTTATTAAAGCGAACTCGAGCAATAAAGCGTGTTAGCATTGGTTCTAGCAAACTATCTGGTTCCGCTTGCTCTTTATCTCCAACAGTTTCAATGAGTGCTTTAATTTTGTCACCGTGCATTACCTTTTTCATTGCTTGTGGAGGAATGAAATAACTTTTCTTTTCACATTCCAAAAAACCATAAGCCTTGTCAGTTGCTTTTACAACACCTTCTACATGCGGTTTACTATCACGAATTTGTTGTTTGAGTTGGCTAAGAAGAGGATTATCTAGAAGCATATTTTATCCGATTAAAAACAAAAAAATTCGCTCCGTTAGGACGGAGCGAAATAATAAGAAAGGATTAATCTAGGTCTAATTCACTCATTGCAACAGTACTGAAGCCTGCATCAACGTGAACAACTTCACCAGTGATACCCGCAGCTAGATCAGAACATAAGAATGCTGCAGTATTACCTACATCTTCAATGGTGACTGTACGGCGAAGCGGTGCAGTATTTTCAAAATGACCTAACATTTTCTTGAAATTTTTGATTCCAGATGCCGCTAAAGTACGAATTGGGCCTGCAGAAATTGCATTTACACGGATACCTTCTTTACCCATTGCAGATGCCATATAACGAGTATTAGCTTCAAGAGAGGCTTTTGCTAATCCCATTACATTATAATTTGGAATAGCACGTTCAGCTCCTAAGTAAGAAAGGGTAACTAAAGCTGCACCTGGATTAAGATTTGCACGAGCTGCTTTTGCCATTGCAACAAAGCTGTAAGCACTAATATCATGTGCAATACGGAAACCTTCACGATTGACGGCATTAACATAATCTCCATCAAGTTGATCACCTGGTGCAAAAGCGATAGCGTGTACGAAACCATCAAATTTATTCCAGTGTTTATGTAATTCATTAAAACAATTTTCGATACTTTCATCAGTACCAACATCACAAGGGAGCACAATAGAAGAACCTAGTTCTTTTGCAAACTCTTCAACACGACCTTTCAACTTGTCATTTTGATAGGTAAAAGCAAGTTCTGCGCCTTCACGATGCATTGCTTGTGCAATACCATAAGCGATAGAACGATTGCTAGCGACACCAGCGATTAAAATACGTTTATTAGTTAAAAATCCCATAATTTATCCTATTTGAGTTGCAGTTAAACGGGCGAATTATAGCAGAAATCGAAAGTGGAACAAATCAGACCGAATGGTATTCACTATAAGATAAAAGTAGAAAGCCCAGTGAATACTGGGCTGAGAAACTTTTATAGTGAGTTTAGGTTTAATACATCAGTCATATCAAACAAGCCTTTATCGTGGTTTGCTAACCATTTGGCAGCACGAACTGCACCATTAGCAAAAGTCATACGACTAGAGGCCTTATGTGCAATTTCAACTCGCTCACCTTCATCTGCAAACCACACAGTGTGTTCACCCACCACATCACCAGCACGAATAGTAGCAAAGCCAATTTGATCCTGTTTACGTTCGCCAGTGATTCCTTCACGAGCATATACTGCGTGTTGTTTAAGATCTTTCCCCATTGCTTTTGCGATATGTTCTCCCATAGATAATGCAGTACCTGATGGAGCATCTACTTTATGGCAATGATGCGCTTCAATAATTTCAATATCGCAATAATCTCCCATGACTTTTGCTGCTTTTTCGAGGAGTTTAAAAACAAGATTAACACCGACACTATAATTTGACGCAAAAACAATACCAATTTTTTCCGCAGCTTGTTGAATAGCTTGTTTACCCTGGTCATCAAATCCTGTAGTACCAATCACCATTTTTTTATTGTGAGCCACACAAAGTGCCAAATGATTGAGCGTACCTTCAGGGCGAGTGAAATCGATAAGTAAATCGAATTGTTCGATTTTTGCTGATAAGTTATCAGTAATTTCTATACCATTATGCCCTACTCCAGCCAATTCACCCGCATCACTGCCAAGTAAACTTGAGCCTGAACGTTCAAAGGCAGCAGTGAGTGTCACTCCTTCAGTTTTGCTTACAGCTTGAATCAGTTGGCGTCCCATACGTCCACCTGCACCAACTACGGCAATTCTTAATGTCATATATTTATCCTTATTTCTTTGTTTTTAAACGAATATGTACAGTAATTTCTTCTCGGTCATGATAAAGATGCTTTGCTTGCATTTGATAATCAAGATCAGCATCAATTAATCGTTGTTCAATTAAGAAAAGACATTTTCGCACTTCTATGTAACGTTTTTTCATTGGTAATTTTAGATTAAAGATTGTTTCTTGACACCAACCATTCACTAGCCATTTTGCAATTAATTCAGCAATGCGAATAGGTTGTTCGACCATATCGCAAACTAACCAATCAATTTTACGTTTTTTGGGCGGTTGGAATTTGAAGCCATCTTCTGGACAATGTTCAACACGTCCTGTTTCTTGTAAAGACTCTGCAACTTTACCGTGATCTACGGCGTAAACAAATAATCCACGTCTGACTAATTGATATGTCCAACCACCTGGACAAGCCCCTAAGTCCACGGCATATTGTTGGTCAGTAAGACGTTTAGTTTCTTCTTTTTCTGTTAAAAATGTTTTAATTGCTTCTTCTAATTTAAGAGTTGAGCGACTTGGTGCTTCGGCAGGAAAACGTAATCGTTTTATTCCCATAAAATCAGGCGAATGATTATGATTAAAAGAATAACCTACAAAGCAACTATTCGATTCGGTAAAAAAGAGATGTAAGGTAAAAGGTTGCGTTTTTGCGTTTGTTTGGTGACTAAGATAACCAGCTTGTTTTAATTTTTGCCGTAATGGTACGGTAAATTTGCGACAAAACGGGAGTAACTCTTTTGCTTGATTTGTATCTGCTGTTTCAACCCACACTTCTGTCATTGCATTTAAATCAAGATCTACTTGGGAAAGTAAAGCCATAATCGGCGAAATACGATCTGCTGTTGAAGTAAAGGTAAGTTGCTGAATAACAGCAAACCATTGTCGACAAAATATTAACGTATTAAATTCAAGATGTTGAATTAATAACTTTACTTCTTCGGCACTGTTACATTCAAAAATGACAAAAGCACTATCTGGCTCTGTACGAGCAAAGCCATATACACCTAAATCAGTTGCTTTATCATTAATTTCTGCTGCTGTTTCTTTTTCAAATCCAGCACGGCAATATAAAATAAGTTGATTTGTCATAATAATTTTTATTTGCTTGAATGGGTTAGAAAGCGATAACGGATTCCGAGATAACATAAGTTTCCCCATCCTAATAAAAAGAAAACACCACCAATAGGGGTAAGATGAGCTAAACTTTTATTCCCAGTTAAAGCTAAACAGTATAGGCTAAAACTGAATAAGATAATACCAGCAATCCAACAATAACCAGTCCATTTCACGGTCTTATACCATTTAGGAGTGACTTGAGGCAGTGGTATGACAAATAAAAGTATTAAAAAAAGTAATGCTAAAGTGTGGAATGTCTGATAACGCCAACCAACTTCTAACCAATTTAATGCTTCAGCAGAAAGTTGTTTACTTAAGACATGAGATGAAAATGCACCAAAAGCAACACAGAAAAAGCCACTTAGTGCAGTAAAGATTAAAAATGGTTTAAACACAAATTTTCCTTATACTAATGAGATGATCCAATCACGAAATGCTTTGATTTTTTCATCGTTTTCTCGATCTGAATGGTAAACCACATAGAAAGACTTAGGATCTTTTAATTGTAAACTTAATACTTCTTGTAGATTACCTTGTTTAATTTCTTTTTGTGCCAATAATTCATTTGCAAGGACAATCCCTTGCCCATGAATGGCCGCTTGTAATGCCATAAAAGTATGGCTAAATACAGGATTATGCTGCAGATCCATCCCCTCTAATTTCAATGAGTTTAATGCCATTTGCCAATTATCACGATTATGGACGTGTAGGAGCGTATGTTGGCGTAAATCATCTACTTGATGAATAGGATATTTCGCTAATAAATTTGGTGATGCCAAAATTAATAATCGCGCTTCTTTTAAACGTTCAACGGATAGCCCTTTCCAATCACCTTTACCATAATAAACAGCAATATCAACTTCACGAGTTAATAAGCCTTCATCATGATCAACACCATTGATGCGTACATCAATATCTGGATAGCGTTGGTTAAATTCACTGAGTTGAGGAACAAGCCATTGCATACCAAAAGTTTGCGGAATATTGATAGATAGCACAGTTTGCCCTTTATTTTGGGTAAGTTTTTCTGTGGCATCCATTAGTTTTTTTAATATGTTATTCACATCAAAAAAATAACTTTTTCCTGCTTCGGTTAATTCAAGTGTACGATTTTTGCGCAAAAAAAGTTCTATTCCTAAAAAATCTTCTAAAATTTTTATTTGATGACTGACAGCTGCTTGAGTAACAAAGAGTTCTTCGGCTGCTTTTGTAAAACTTAAATGTCTTGCGGCTGAATCGAAAGCCTTTAGAGCATTTAAGGGAGGCAAACGTTTAACCATAATTTAATATCCAGAGTAAAAACTTCCTGTTAGTTGCTATTGGATTTTGTTATTAGTTTTTTTTATGCTAAAGATAAAAAAAATTTGTTTGTTTATTCAAGGGGAGCTCCCTAGAATGTGCGCCATACTTAATGATTGGTCATTCCTTACTAGTTAATGAGTTTCAGATTCTTAAGTATGATGTTGTGTTTGCATATTAGTCTAGAATTTCTAGGCTGAGTAACTGAGAAGTTACTCATTTCACTTCCTGTATATTTTTATAAACAGATTTGTTTATCTGCCACCTAATCTTTAGGTGGCATTTTTTTTGCGTGAATTCTACCAGATTCCAAAAATTTATCACATATCGGTTATAAAAATCCCATAATATAATTAGATTATGAGAAAATTAATTGAATTTTTATGCGAAAAATTGAATTTTTATGCAAAAATTTGATAAAGATTGTGGACACTCGATGGATTTTAGGGAATAATACGCACTCGGTAAACGTTCGTTTTATCACAGAATCAAACACATCTCATGAATAGGAATTAATATGTCAACAACAATTCTTGAATCTCTCCCTGTTGGACAAAAAGTAGGTATCGCTTTTTCGGGTGGTTTAGATACCAGTGCAGCATTACTTTGGATGCGTCAAAAAGGCGCTGTACCTTATGCTTATACAGCAAATTTAGGTCAGCCAGATGAAGATGATTACGAAGCAATTCCACGCAAAGCAAAAGAATATGGCGCAGAAAATGCACGTTTAATTGATTGTCGTAGTCAATTAGCTAATGAAGGGATTGCCGCTATTCAATGCGGAGCATTCCATATTAGTACTGGTGGTGTAACTTATTTTAATACAACACCTCTTGGTCGTGCAGTAACTGGTACAATGTTAGTGACTGCGATGAAGGAAGATGATGTCAATATCTGGGGTGATGGTAGTACTTTTAAAGGCAATGATATTGAGCGTTTCTATCGTTACGGTTTATTAACTAATCCACGTTTGAAGATTTATAAACCGTGGTTAGATCAACAGTTTATTAATGAACTTGGCGGTCGTCATGAAATGTCAGAGTTCTTAATTGCTAATGGTTTCAACTATAAAATGTCAGTGGAAAAAGCGTATTCAACTGATTCTAATATGTTAGGTGCAACCCATGAAGCAAAAGATCTTGAGTTTTTAAATAGTGGTATTCGTATTGTTAATCCAATCATGGGAGTGGCTTTCTGGAAAGAAGATGTTGCGATCAAAGCAGAAGAAGTTACTGTTCGCTTTGAAGAAGGAGTTCCAGTCGCATTAAATGGCAAAACTTTTGCTAATGCGGTTGATCTTTTCTTAGAAGCAAATCGTATTGGTGGACGCCATGGATTAGGAATGTCAGACCAAATTGAAAACCGTATTATTGAAGCGAAAAGTCGTGGTATTTATGAAGCACCAGGAATGGCATTATTACATATTGCTTATGAACGTTTAGTAACAGGTATTCATAATGAAGATACTATTGAGCAGTATCGTATCAATGGATTACGTTTAGGTCGTTTACTTTATCAAGGTCGTTGGTTTGATCCACAAGCATTAATGTTAAGAGAAACTGCACAACGTTGGGTTGCTCGTGCAGTAACTGGTGAGGTTACTTTAGAGTTACGTCGTGGTAATGACTATTCAATTTTAAATACCGAATCACCAAACTTAACTTATCAGCCAGAACGTTTAAGTATGGAAAAAGTAGAAAATGCACCATTTGATCCGAAAGATCGTATTGGTCAGTTGACAATGCGCAACTTAGACATCACAGATACACGAGATAAACTTGGTATTTATACGCAAACAGGTCTATTGCTAAACAATTCTGCTTTCCCTCAATTAGGTAAAAAAGAATAATAGATCATTATTTTTTCATATTTAAGAAACCGCTAAAGAAACTTCTTCTTTGGCGGTTTTTATTTATCGTATTCATAACAATATAAGCGAATTTTTGCTATACTTCCGTTCCAATAACTAATTAGATGGCAGACTGTATGGCTTGGACTCCTACTCGAACTTCACAATCACAAACAACCGTAACAAAAGCAAATAGAAACAAAGAGATAGAACAGTTTATTCCACCACATTCAATTGAGGCAGAGCAATCTGTTTTAGGTGCGTTATTGTTGGATAATGGTTTATGGGATCGGGTAGTTGAAGCAGTTATTGCACAGGATTTTTATACTTATGCTCATCGAGTTATTTTCCAAGAGATAGAAAATTTATTGAGCCATGGTAAACCAGCAGATCTCATTACTTTAGAACAAGCATTAAGTAGTAAAGATTTAACGGATGCTGTTGGCGGATTTTCTTATTTAGTTGAGCTTTCTCAGAAAACACCTAATAGTGCAAATGCGTTAGCTTATGCCAATATTATTCGTGAAAAAGCAATTTTACGGGAATTGATAGCAACAACAAATACGATTTCTGAAAACTGTTATTCACCAAATGGGCAAGATGTAAAAGATATTTTAGATAATGCAGAAAGTAAGATTTTGCAGATCTCTGAACAACGTATGGCTGGAACGGATACTGGTCCACAAAATATTACTAAAATTTTGTTTGATACGATTACCAAAATTGAAACCTTAGCTCAGAATCCAAGTCTTGGGGGAATTACTGGTGTTTCAACAGGATTTACTGATTTGGATAAAAAGACAGCAGGTTTGCAACCTGGTGATTTAATTATCATTGCGGCTCGTCCTTCAATGGGAAAGACCACTTTCGCAATGAATTTATGTGAAAATGCAGCTTTGCCGAAAGATCAGGATAAAGCTGTATTAATTTTTAGTCTGGAAATGCCAGCAGAACAATTAATGACAAGGATGCTCGCCTCGCTTTCTCGTGTTGATCAAACCAAATTAAGAACGGGACAAATTGATTTTGCTAATGATGAAGGTGCCCGTTTATCCAGTTGTATTGCATTACTAAAAGAGAAAAATAATATCTATATTGATGATACTTCAGGCCTAACGCCAACAGAATTACGTTCGCGTGCTAGACGTATTCATCGTGAAAGCCCGAATGGCTTAGCAATGATTATGGTGGATTATTTACAATTAATGCGTGTTCCTGGTTATGCGGAAAATCGGACGTTAGAGATTGCCGAGATTTCTCGTTCCTTAAAAGCCTTAGCGAAAGAGTTAAAAGTGCCAGTCATTGCATTATCCCAATTAAACCGTAGCTTGGAACAACGTGCTGATAAACGCCCTGTGAATTCAGATCTGCGGGAGTCAGGTGCGATTGAGCAAGATGCCGATTTAATTATGTTTATTTATCGAGATGAAGTTTATAACCCTAATTCAGAATTTAAAGGAACAGCGGAAATTATTATTGGGAAACAGCGTAATGGACCGATCGGCAGTGTGCGTTTAGCATTTATGGGCGGATTTTCTCGTTTTGATAATTTACAGTATGGTTCTGATTTTAGTGACAATTATTAATTAACAAAGGCAGTAACATGAAAGCAGCAACGGCAAAGATTAGTTCTCTTGCCCTTAAACATAATATTCAAAAAATCAAATCATTAGCACCAAAAAGTAAAATTATTGCCGTGGTTAAAGCGAATGCTTATGGCCATGGTGTTGAGTTTGTTTCTCAAACTGTACAAGACAATGTAGATTGTTTTGGCGTCGCTCGTTTAGGAGAGGCTCTCCGTTTACGATCGAATGGAATTACCAAGCCTATCTTATTATTAGAAGGCTTTTTTTCTGCCAGTGATTTACCGATTTTAGCAGTAAATAACCTTGAAACGGTGGTACATTGTGCAGAACAGTTAGATGCGTTATTGCAAGCTGATTTACCTAATCCAATTAATGTTTGGATCAAAATTGACACAGGGATGCACCGTTTAGGTATTCAACTTGAAGAAGTCGATGATTATTATCAAGCCTTATCACAATCACTAAATGTGAATCATATTCGTTTTATTAGCCATTTTAGTCGTGCGGATGAGTTAACTTGTGGTTATACAGAAAAACAACTTGAACGTTTCTTGACGGCGTGTAAAGACAAGCGAGGAGAAAGAAGTATTGCTGCTTCAGGTGGTATTTTGTTCTGGCCAGAATCTCATTTAGAGTGGATTCGTCCTGGTATTATTATGTATGGTATTTCAGTGAACAATACACCAAGTCGTGAATATGATTTAATTCCTGTGATGACGTTAACCTCTTCATTGATTGCTGTGCGTGAACATAAAAAAGGTGAGCCTGTTGGTTATGGTGGACGTTGGATCAGTGATAAAGATACTAAAATTGGCGTGGTCGCGATTGGTTATGGTGATGGCTATCCGCGAGATGTGCCAACAGGTACGCCTGTATATGTGAATGGCAGACGAGTGCCGATTGTAGGTAAAGTATCAATGGATATGCTGACAGTTGATCTTGGCATTGATGCTGAAGATAAGGTCGGCGATGAAGTGATCTTATGGGGTAAAGCGTTGCCTATAGAAGAAATAGCAGAAATTGTTGGCGTAATCAGTTATGAATTAGTAACTAAACTCACACCGCGTGTTTTAGTCGAATATATTGATTAATTTAAATTAAAGGGAAATTGTATGAAAAATATTAATCCAACCTCAACCAAAGCGTGGCAAGCATTATTGCAACATCAACAAGCAATGAAAGATGTAACCATTCAACAACTGTTTGCTGAAGATGCAGATCGTTTTGCTAAATATTCATTAAAATTTCAACAAGATATTTTAGTCGATTTTTCTAAAAACCGTTTAACCGAACAAACTTTACAACTATTGCGTCAATTAGCTGAAGAAACCGCAGTGAAAGAAGCAACAGAAAGTATGTTTACTGGCGAAAAAATTAATCGTACCGAAAATCGTGCGGTATTACATACGGCATTGCGTAATCGTAGCAATACCCCAGTTTATGTTGATGGCAAAGATGTAATGCCAGAAGTAAATGCCGTATTAGCGAAAATGAAAAGTTTCTGTGATCGTGTGATTTCAGGTGAGTGGAAAGGGTATAGCGGAAAAGCGATTACTGACGTGATTAATATTGGGATTGGTGGTTCTGATTTAGGACCGTATATGGTAACAGAAGCATTACGTCCATATAAAAATCATCTCACTATGCATTTTGTTTCTAACGTGGACGGTACACATATTGCAGAAACATTAAAGAAAGTTGATCCAGAAACGACTTTAGTATTGGTTGCTTCTAAAACATTTACTACGCAAGAAACTATGACCAATGCCCATTCTGCACGTGAATGGTTCTTAGCGAAAGCAAAAGATGAAGCTCACATTGCAAAACACTTTGCAGCATTATCAACGAATGCGAAAGCCGTAGCGGAATTTGGTATTGACACTGACAATATGTTTGAATTCTGGGATTGGGTAGGTGGCCGTTATTCACTTTGGTCTGCGATTGGGCTTTCTATTGCATTATCTATTGGTTTTGAAAATTTTGAAGCGTTATTGAGTGGCGCTCACGAAATGGATAAACATTTCCGCACTGCACCAGTAGAACAAAATATTCCATTGACCTTAGCATTGGTTGGCTTATGGAATACCAACTTCTTAGGTGCACAAACTGAAGCGATTTTGCCTTATGACCAATATATGCACCGTTTTGCGGCTTATTTCCAACAAGGTAATATGGAATCAAACGGAAAATATGTAGATCGCAATGGTAATGTAGTGAATTATCAAACTGGCCCAATTATTTGGGGGGAACCAGGTACGAATGGTCAACATGCGTTCTATCAATTAATCCATCAAGGGACAACATTAATTCCTTGTGATTTTATTGCACCCGCCAAAACGCACAATCCTTTAGGCGACCATCATACGAAATTATTATCTAATTTCTTTGCACAAACTGAAGCATTAGCATTTGGTAAAACTAAAGAAGAAGTGGAAGCAGAGTTTGTGAAAGCAGGAAAAAATCTGGCTGATGTACAACATATTGTGCCATTTAAAGTTTTCACAGGTAACAAACCAACCAATTCAATTTTACTCAGTGAAATTACCCCATTTACTTTAGGGGCATTAATTGCAATGTATGAGCATAAGATTTTTGTGCAAGGTGTCATTTTCAATATCTTTACTTTTGACCAATGGGGTGTGGAATTAGGTAAACAATTAGCCAACCGAATTCTGCCTGAATTGGTAGGAAATGAGGAAGTTACCTCACACGATAGCTCAACCAATGGATTAATTAATCAGTTTAAAGCTTGGCGTTAATTATCCATTAAGTGCAATAAATAGGTAATCTGAAGTATGGTGAGAAATCGCCATACTTTTTTTGTTTTATTTTTTAAGATTCTTGTTGCTGGCTTTTAAATTCTAAATACTCTTCCAACTGTTCAATCGCAGCGAGGCAGCGTTCGCGGCGTTGTTGATAGTGAATAATATGTTGCTGATAAAAGGCTTTTTGTTGCGGATCTGTGGTTTGCTGTTGTTGCTGTTCTAAATAAGCCAGCTGATCATTAAAGCGGGTTAAAAACTCATAATATTTATGAATCCGCTGTTCTGGTGGAAGATGGAATACCGCATTTTTATCTTTCGTATTGGCTGTTTTTTGTGGTGAAGATTGTGCGATTGGGTTGTGAGTTTGTGCCGTTTGTTCAAGATTTAACGCATCAAATAATACTCTAAATTGGGTAGTAATTTTTTCGGCAAGGTAATCGATGACTTGTACATTTTCTACTTGTGCTAATTTTTCAATATTTTGTTGAATTTCATCAAGATAGAAACCTAGTGGCTGAAAAGACTCAAAAAAAATCGTAGGTTCAAACGCAACAGTTAATAATTGGCGAGAATCATAGCGAGAAAAATGCTCAAGTTGTTTTAATAGTTGTTGAACTAAGTGCTGGTGTGGAGTTGACATACCATTTCCTTATAAATCACCGATAAAAATGGGCAGTTTAGATTGTCTGCCCATTATAGTGATATTTGATAAAAAATTGCTGATCCTATTAACAGTTACATCTTTTCGACTGTTTTAATTCCTAATAGATCTAAGCCTTGTTTTAAGACTCGAGCGGTCAATGCAGCAAGTTTTAAACGGCTTTGTTTAACCTCTTCTGCTTGATTGAGGATCGGACAATGCTCATAGAAAGAAGAGAAAGCCCCCGCTAAATCATATAAATAACCGCAAAGAATATGTGGTGTCCCTTCACGAGCGACAGTGGTTACTGCTTCCTCAAATTTTAATAGGGTTAAAGCAAGTTGACGCTCTTTTTCATCTGTAATTTGAATATGCCCTGTTAAGTTGTCAGCTGCAATACCACTATTAGCAAAAATGGAACGAATACGCGTATAAGCATATTGAATATAAGGTGCGGTATTTCCTTCAAAGGTAAGCATATTATCCCAGTCGAATACATAATCAGTCGTACGGTTTTTTGATAAGTCAGCATATTTGACTGCTCCAATCCCGACGACTTCAGCGACTTGCTGTTGTTCTGCTGCGGTAAGATGTGTTGATTTTTGACTGATTAAGGCTTGAGCACGCTCAACTGCTTCATCTAATAAATCAGCTAATTTCACTGTTCCGCCAGTACGCGTTTTGAAAGGTTTATTATCTTTACCTAACATCATACCGAAATTGAAATGTTCTAACGAAACACTTTCGGGTACATAACCTGCTTTACGCACGATAATCCAAACTTGTTGTAAATGCTGGCTTTGGCGAGAGTCAGTAAAATATAAAATACGATCTGCATGTAAGGTTTCATAACGATATTTTGCACAAGCAATATCTGTGGTGGCATAGAGATACCCACCATCTTTTTTCTGAATAATTACACCGAGTGGATCACCCTCTTTATTTTTGAATTCATTTAAAAAGACAACAACCGCACCATCGTCTTTTACCGCTAAACCTTTTGCCTCTAAATCAGCAACAATGCTTGGCAACATTGGGTTATATAAACTTTCCCCCATCACATCTTTATCCGTTAGGGTAACATTTAGCCGATCATAATTGCGTTGATTTTGCTGCATAGTAATGTCAACTAATTTGCGCCACATTGTACGACAATATTCATCACCACCTTGTAATTTGACCACATAACCACGCGCTTTTTCAGCAAAGGCTTCATCTTCATCGTAGTGCTTTTTCGCTTCACGATAAAATGCTTCCAGATCACTTAATTCCATATCAGAAGCGTGTTCATTCTGCATTTTTTCTAGGTAAGCAATTAACATTCCAAATTGTGTGCCCCAGTCCCCAACATGGTTTGCACGAATGACATGGTGTCCAACAAATTCTAACGTGCGTACGACTGCATCACCGATAATCGTTGAACGTAAATGCCCAACGTGCATCTCTTTAGCAACATTGGGTGCAGAATAGTCAGCAACAATAGTTTGTGGTTTTACTGCAGAGAAAAGAAATTTTTCATCAGCAAGCATATTATTACTTTGTGCGGCTAACCAAGCTGGATTTAAGAAAATATTAATAAAACCAGGACCAGCGATTTCTACTTTTTCAATCATTTCGCCAAGTTCAAGTTTATCAACAACTTGTTGTGCTAATTCACGAGGTGGGAGTGCTAATTTTTTTGCAGCAGCCATAATGCCATTAGCTTGATAATCGCCAAATTGTGCTTTATTTGATGGGCGAACTAAGGCTTCACTTTGTTGATCTGCACCTGCTGCGATCATTGCGTGTTTAATTTTTTCAGATAGAATGGTTTGAATATTCACGAATATATGCCTTTTTGCTTTTTGAATTGAACCAATAAATTTAAACTCGTAATGATACTAGGGTTTAAGCCATCAGAAAAGTAGTAAGAAATAAATTGCGTTATGACAACTTTAAAAATTTTCCAACAATACCCTGCCTTATTAAATCAACTTATTGAAATTCAACCCCTGTTCCAACAAATCCTTGATATGACAGGAATAAACAGATTGAATTTACAAATTGATCATATTGCCTTACGCGTTAATGATGTTGAAATGGCAAAACAGTGGCAAGCCTGTTTTGCCGAAGAGGCGACATTATTAAGCAATAATGAGATTAATGGACGACCTATCTATTTATATGAGTTAGAGAAGCCTTTGCTTATTTTAGGGCAAGAGGTGAGGGTTGTAGAATTACCATTTCCTAATGAGAAAAATTATCCGCAACAAGGTTGGGAACATATTGAATTCGTGTTGCCATTTATTACCGATGAAACCATAGAACAATGGTTTGCACGAATAGAAACGTTATTAGCACCAGTAACCGAGCGAATTATTTTGAAAAAAAGCTGTCATAAAGCGGTTGGAGAAGGTTTACCAAATCCTGCAGTTGCCATAAAATTGGCAGACAAAAGTAATTTTGCAACAATAAAATTACATCCTTATGCAATTAAGCAGATTGTGATGTCAGAATAATAACCTCAAAATGAAGGAGATAAATATGAAAAAAATCGCATTAGTAGCCAGTCTGTTAGCGAGTGTAACATTAGTTGGCTGTTCAAATTCAGATTTATATAGCGGTAGTGTTTATTCAGGTGGACAAGCAAAAGAAGCTCGTTCAGTAGCTTATGGACGAATTGTTTCTGTGCGTCCAGTAACAATCCAAGGTGAAAGCCGTTCACAAGGTGCAATTGGTACCGTTGGTGGTGGTGTATTAGGTGGTGTATTAGGTTCAACCATTGGCGGTGGTAGTGGTAAAGCTGTTGCAACAGCTGTAGGTGCAGTAGCTGGTGCAGTAATTGGTAATAAAGTGGAACAAAAAGTGGATCAAACCGCTGGGGTTGAGCTAGTGATCCAAAAAGATGATGGTCAACGTATTGCAGTAGTACAAAAAGCAGATCCAAGTTTTGTACCAGGTGCAAGAGTTCAACTTGTTGGTACTAGCGGTTCATTAAACGTTTCTGTTATCTAATCATATTTAGGCGAGTTACTGATTCCAGTAATTCGCTTTCTTCTTTATTAAGGCAATAACTATTATGACAATGAAAATTCAACTTTCATCACTACCTGCGTCAGCAGTATGGGGTGAGAAAGCACTTCTTTCTTTTCAAAATGAGCAGGCTTGTGTACATATTACTGAAAAACGTACAGTAACCGATATTCAAAAAGCAGCAAAAAAATTGCGTAATCAAGGGATTGATGACGTTGAGTTAGTTGGTGAAGAATGGAATTTAGAGGCCTGTTGGGCATTCTATCAAGGTTTTTATACGGCAAAACAAAATTTTGCTGTTGAGTTTCCTTCTTTAGAAGAAGACGATGAAGCAGAATTATATGAACGTATTCGTTGTAGTGATTTTGTTCGTGAAATCATTAACTTACCAGCAGAAATTATTACGCCGACAGAATTAGCTCGCCGTGCAGCAACATTTATTACTGAACAAGCAGATAACTATGTTGGGCAAGGCTGTGTCAGTTACCATATTATCAGTCGTGAAGAGTTAAAAGAGCGTGGTTATTATGGTTTATGGGAAGTGGGTAAAGGGTCGCATAATTCCCCTGCAATGTTACAACTCGATTTTAACCCAACGGGCGAGGCAGATTCGCCTGTATTAGCTTGTTTAGTGGGTAAAGGCATTACATTCGATTCAGGTGGTTATAGCATTAAACCGAGCAATAGTATGGATTCTATGCGTTCTGATATGGGCGGTGCAGCATTATTAACTGGGGCGTTAGGATTTGCGATTGCACGAGGTTTAAAACAACGTGTGAAACTTTATCTTTGCTGTGCAGAGAATTTAGTGAGCAGTAAAGCATTTAAACTAGGAGATATTATCAAATATCGTAATGGTGTTAGTGTTGAGGTCTTAAATACTGATGCAGAAGGACGTTTAGTTTTAGCAGATGGGTTAATTGATGCATCAGCACAAAATGCGAAGTTTATTGTGGATTGTGCAACCCTTACTGGTGCAGCAAAAGTCGCTGTTGGCAATGACTACCATTCTGTTTTATCTATGGATGATCAATTAGTTGCAGTGTTATTTGCAGCTGCTAAAGAAGAAAATGAACCTTTCTGGCGTTTGCCATTTGAAGAGTTTCATCGTGAACAAATTAGTTCTTCTTTTGCAGATATTTCGAATACAGCGAGTGTGAATACACCAGCAGGAGCAAGTACCGCAGCTGCATTTCTATCTTACTTTGTCGCAAATTACCAACAAAATTGGTTGCATATTGACTGCTCAGCAACATTCCGAAAAGCTGGTTCACCATTATGGGCAGTTGGTGCAACAGGTATTGGGATGAAAACATTAGCAAATTTATTACTTTCTGTTGAATAGCGAGGGGATACAATGGCATTAGAACGCACTTTATCGATTATTAAACCTGATATTGTTGAACGCCAAATGATTGGAACTATTATTAATCGTTTGGAACAAGCTAAATTTCGTATTGTTGCAATGAAGATGGTGCAATTAACCCAAGATCAAGCAGCTGGATTTTATGCAGAACATCAAGGGAAACCCTTTTTTGAAAAGTTAGTCAGCTTTATGACATCAACACCGATCGTGGTATTAGTATTGGAAAAAGAGAATGCCATTGTGGATTATCGTGCTTTAATGGGGAAAACTAATCCTGCAGAGGCACATATTGGTACATTACGCCATGATTTTGCTTTAAATGGCAGTCAAAATAGTGTACACGGTTCAGATTCAATCGCTTCGGCAGAACGAGAAATTGCTTATTTCTTTGCGGATAGTGAAGTTTTTTAAACTTAAATTAATAAACGCCAGAATTTAAATGTTCTGGCGTTTGTTTTTTCACTATTAACTTTCGTGTTTGAATAAACCAGAAGAACCTTCAGAATAATCTTTTGGTTGTTCTTGTTTTGGTTTTTCTGTTGATGCTGGATTTTCTTGAGTAAGCGCGAAAATCTCTTTGTGGTTATCTGGTAAAAGATTGGTCGAACTATTAGCAAAATGTAGATATAACTTTTGATAATCGTGCGCCAAACTTTTCATTAAATCGGATGCTTCAACAAAATGTTTTTCTAATTGTTCTTTCTGTTCTGCAATAGTGTCTTGCGCTTTTCTGAGATCTTGTTGGGCTTGTTTTTGTGCTTTAACGCTACCATTGGTAAAGCGAGCAACGAGATAACCAATAAAAAATCCTACAATTAAACCAATGAGCAAAATTTGCCACATTTCTTCAGTCCAGTTTTGCATAAAACACTCCTTAACAACATAGGTGAATATATTAAAATTATCATAATCATTTCTCGAAAACTTGTCTTGTGGCAATCTTAATTTCTTTGTGGTCGGTCACAGAAAAAATTTAAAATATTGTTATTAAGATATTTCAAGAAAAGACTATATAAAAGCAATCGTTTGCTTTATACTTATGCCCGCAAATTTTCTCATCTTTTTTCATATCAAACAAAGGAATAAATAATGCAGGAACAACGTCCTATCCAACGTGCTTTAATTAGTGTTTCCGATAAAACTGGTATTGTTGAATTTGCTCAAGGTTTAATTCAACGTGGTGTACAAATTCTTTCTACAGGCGGTACAGCTAAATTACTTTTAGAAAATGGCTTAACGGTAACGGAAGTATCTGATTACACGCAATTTCCAGAGATGATGGATGGGCGCGTGAAAACCTTACATCCAAAGGTACATGGTGGCATTTTAGGTCGTCGTGGGATTGATGATGAAGTAATGGCTAAACATCATATTGATCGTATCGATATGGTGGTGGTGAATTTATATCCTTTTGCTCAAACCGTCGCAAAACCAGATTGTACCTTAGAGGATGCAGTAGAAAATATTGATATTGGCGGACCAACAATGGTGCGTTCCGCTGCAAAAAATCATAAAGATGTTGCGATTGTAGTGAATAATGCGGATTTTGCTGCAATTTTGGAAGAAATGGATCAAAACCAAAATTCATTAACATTTGCTACACGTTTTGATTTAGCAATTAAGGCATTTGAACATACCGCGCAATATGATGCAATGATTGCGAATTACTTCGGTCGTTTAGTTAAACCATATCTTGGTGCAGAACAAGAGGAACTTGATAACCCTTGTGGTCAATTCCCTCGCACCTTGAATCTGAATTTTATTCGTAAACAAACCATGCGTTATGGTGAGAATTCACATCAAAATGCGGCATTTTATATTGAAAAAGAGTTAAAAGAAGCGAGTGTGGCAACGGCTGAACAGTTACAAGGTAAAGCATTGTCTTATAACAATATTGTGGATACCGATGCGGCATTAGAATGTGTGAAAGAGTTTAATGAGCCAGCCTGTGTGATTGTTAAGCACGCTAATCCTTGTGGTGTCGCTTTAGGCAAAAATTTATTAGAAGCCTATAATCGAGCGTATCAAACTGATCCAACTTCTGCATTTGGTGGCATTATCGCATTTAACCGTGAATTAGATGCTGAAACAGCAAAAACGATTATTGAACGCCAATTTGTAGAAGTGATTATTGCCCCAGTGATTTCTGCTGAGGCGAAAGAGGTATTAAAAGCGAAGAAAAATGTTCGTGTCTTAGAATGTGGTGAATGGCAACAACGTCAACCACGTTTAGATTTTAAACGGGTAAATGGTGGTTTATTAGTGCAAGAAGCCGACCTTGGTATGGTTGCGTTAGAAGATTTACAAGTGGTGAGTAAACGTAAGCCAACAGACGAAGAATTAAAAGATCTTTTATTCTGCTGGAAAGTGGCAAAATATGTGAAATCAAATGCAATAGTCTATGCAAAAAATAATCAAACTATTGGGATTGGTGCAGGACAAATGAGCCGAGTTTATTCTGCAAAAATAGCGGGTATTAAAGCAGAAGATGAAGGTTTAGAAGTAAAAGGTACAGTAATGGCGTCTGATGCATTCTTCCCATTCCGTGATGGTATTGATGCTGCTGCGAAAGTCGGCGTAACTTGTGTGATTCACCCAGGTGGTTCAATTCGTGATCAAGAAGTGATTGATGCCGCAGATGAACATAATATGGTGATGGTATTAACAGGTATGCGTCATTTTAGACACTAATTTAATAGTTATAAGGAAGCAAGAGTGCCTCTATTAAGACGATTGTTATTAATTGCTATTAGCTTGCCAATAAGCGTTCACGCAGCAACTAAAATAGAGATTAAAGGGGAGCAAATTGATTTTCCTCCGCCACAGAAATCTAAGCTGGCTTTCTTTTCTGGAGATCCTAAAGGGATATATGTAACAGAATACACAGATGCGAAAGACAAAGTTGATTCTTGGAAAACGTATCTTATAAGTGATTCACGTTATCCGCATCATATGGGAAGTTGGCTCGATTTAATCGCATTTGCGTTAGGCACATTACAAGAAAAATGTCCTACAATTAGATTTTCAGAGATTGAACCGTTATTAAGTAATATTTTTCCAGGTAAAGCGGTGGCAGTTGCTTATTATTGCCCAGAAAAATTACCTAATGCACCTTATGGTGAAGCCGCATTAAATTTTTTCTTGGAAGGAGAAGATTATAACTTTCATCATTGGCATTCTTGGCGACCACAAGAAAAACCTAAGGAAGAAGATATATTTGGAGTAAATCATTTTTCTTTACTGACAGATTATATAGTGATGCGTGAGTATCTTTCTATTTGTAATCCAGAAAAAGGTAAACCTTGTCGTTACAATAAGCTCTACCCACACAAGAATAAGTGGCAAGGTCGTGCTTCTGATTTATCAGAAGATGATCTAAAAAGATTTACAACGCAAAAAGAGTTATTTCATAAATAAATATAAATAAGGTGTTAAATGAAAATTTTAATTATTGGAAATGGTGGACGTGAACACGCTTTAACCTGGAAAGTAGCCCAATCACCATTAGCAGAAAAAGTATTTGTTGCACCCGGAAATGTTGGTACGGCACAAGAAGCAAAAGTGGAAAATGTTGCCATTAGTGCAACCGATATTACGGCTTTAGTGGAGTTTGCTAAGCAGCAACAAATTGATTTAACGATTGTTGGCCCTGAAGCACCATTAGTTATTGGTGTGGTTGATGCGTTTCGTGCGGCAGGTTTAAAGATTTTTGGTCCAACCAAAGCCGCAGCCCAATTAGAAGGTTCAAAAGCCTTTACTAAAGATTTTTTAGCTCGTCATCATATTCCGACAGCAGAATATCAAACTTTTACCCAAGTTGAACCTGCATTAGCTTATTTGCAAAAGAAAGGCGCACCAATCGTGATTAAAGCAGATGGTTTAGCTGCTGGTAAAGGCGTAATTGTTGCCATGACACTAGCTGAAGCAGAAGCTGCCGTGAAAGATATGCTTTCTGGTAATGCGTTTGGTGAAGCGGGAAGTCGTGTGGTAATTGAAGAGTACCTTGATGGTGAAGAAGCAAGTTTTATTGTGATGGTCGATGGTAAAAACGTTGAACCTATGGCAACGAGCCAAGATCACAAACGTGTTGGTGAAGGTGACACAGGGCTAAATACAGGTGGAATGGGAGCCTATTCACCTGCACCAGTGGTTACCCCTGAAATTCACCAACGTATTATGCAGGAAGTGATTTATCCAACTGTGAATGGTATGGCGGCAGAAAATAATGTCTATACAGGTTTTCTTTATGCAGGATTAATGATTATGCCAAATGGACAACCAAAAGTGATCGAGTTTAACTGCCGTTTTGGTGATCCTGAAACACAACCTGTTATGTTACGCTTACAATCTGATTTAGTAGAACTTTGTTTAGCCGCTTGTGATGGCAAGTTAGATCAAGTTCAATCACAATGGTGTGAACAAGCTGCATTGGGTATTGTTCTGGCTGCTGAGGGCTATCCTGATACGCCTCGAAAAGGAGATGTGATTGAGGGGCTAGCACAAGCAGCAAAACTTGATGGCAAAGTTTTCTTTGCAGGTGTTGAGCAACAGGGCGAGCATATTGTAACGAATGGCGGACGAGTTCTTTGTGCGACTGCATTAGGGGATAGCGTGAAAGCAGCACAACAAAAAGCATTGCAATTAGCTGAAGCCATCACTTGGCAAGGGCGTTTCTATCGCCGTGATATTGGTTATCGTGCGATTGCTCGAGAAAAATAATAAGATATGGATGTAACACCTCACACTAAGCACAATTCATTCTGGACATTAGTTTTTTGTGCAGCAATTATTTTATTAATTACTTCGGGAGTTCGATTGTCACAAGGGGTATTTGTACCGCCTTTGTCGCAGTTAGAACACCTTAGTATTGTTGGAATTAGTTTTGCTTTAGCGGTAAGTCAATTAATGTGGGGTGTTTCCCAACCCATTATGGGAGCTTTAGCGGATCGTTTTGGTTCGTTTAAGGTGTTGTTAGTGGGAGCTTTATTATTATTTTCTGGTAGTATCATTTTTCCATTTTGGGTAAGTCAAACAGGCCTGTTAGTGACGATAGGACTACTATTAGCATTTGGCTCTGGTGCTGGTAGTTTTTCTGTATTGATTGGTTTAGTAGCTAATCGTATTCCAAGTCGATTCCAAGGCGTATCTTCTGGAATTATTAATGCGGGGAGTTCATTTGGGCAATTCTTATTTGCACCAATTTTGCAGTTTTTCATTACCTCGCCGATTTTTGGTTGGCGTGGCGCAATGGTATTTTTGGCAATATCTGGATTATTAACTATCCCATTGGCCTATCTATTAGTACGTAAACCAAAATATAGTATTACGCAATCAATTCCTGATAAACCAGTCAAACAGCATTCTCACACACCGAAAAGTGGATTAAAGAATGCTTTACGCATTGCTTTAGCGAATAGAAGTTACCAATTATTGCATTTAGGTTTTTTTACTTGTGGTTTTCATATTGCTTTTTTAGTGACTCACTTACCAGTTGAAGTGACCTTGATGGGACTAAAATCAGATGTGGCATCTTGGTCATTAGCCTTAATTGGTTTATCTAATGTCGTAGGAAGTTTATTTATAGGTTGGTGTGTTGGGCATTTCTTAAGTAAATATATTCTATTCTGGATGTATTTATCTCGAGCTTTACTAATTGGTCTATATTTAGCCTTGCCAGCCACACCGTTAACTTTTTATTGTTTTGCGATTGGTTTAGGATTGACTTGGTTAGCGACAGTTCCTCCAACAGCAGCGACAGTTGGTAAGCTTTTTGGCGTAAAATATTTAGCAACTTTATTTGGTTTAACACTTTTTACTCATCAAGTAGGTGCTTTTTTAGGGGCTTACATAGGAGGATTAGTTGTAGATCATTTTGGTCAATATCAATATATGTGGTATGCCGATATGGTATTGGCGACATTAGCAGCTTTGTGGTGTTTACCAATTAAAGAAAAATTAGTAACAGAATTACAATGATAAATATTATTTCAATTTATAGGAATAATATTATGTATGAACAGTTTTCATTATGAAGATGAAAAAATAGCGATAAGATTTTAATTACACCTTGTAAATAAATAGGTACACTTAATAACCTTCCATCATCATTTTATTAGAGAGGAAATCCTGATGTTAAAAAGAAGTATGAATATTGCCGATTACGATCCAATTTTATGGCAAGCAATCCAAGATGAAGATCGTCGTCAAGAAGAACATATCGAATTAATTGCTTCTGAAAACTATGCTAGCCCACGTGTAATGCAAGCACAAGGCTCACAATTAACCAATAAATATGCGGAAGGTTATCCGGGTAAACGTTATTACGGTGGTTGTGAATATGTTGATATTATTGAACAACTCGCGATTGATCGTGCGAAAGAACTATTTGGTGCAGATTATGCGAATGTACAACCTCACTCAGGTTCACAAGCGAATGCAGCAGTTTATATGGCGTTACTTGAACCAGGTGATACAATTTTAGGTATGAGTTTAGCACATGGTGGACATTTAACTCACGGTGCATCAGTGAGCTTCTCAGGTAAAATTTATCATGCAGAGCAATATGGTATTACTGATGAAGGATTAATTGATTATGATGCATTACGTCAACAAGCTTTAGCCGTAAAACCAAAAATGATTGTTGGTGGTTTCTCAGCATACTCACAAGTTGTTGATTGGAAAAAAATGCGTGAAATTGCCGATGAAGTGGGTGCATATTTATTCGTTGATATGGCTCATGTTGCAGGTTTAATTGCCGCAGGTGTTTATCCAAATCCATTAGAGTATGCCCATATTGTAACAACAACAACGCATAAAACATTAGCTGGTCCTCGTGGCGGTTTAATCTTAGCAAAAGGCGGTTCAGAAGAACTCTATAAGAAATTAAATAGTGCGGTATTCCCAGCGGGTCAAGGCGGTCCATTAATGCACGTTATTGCGGCGAAAGCGGTTTGTTTCAAAGAAGCTATGGAGCCAGAATTCAAAGCCTACCAGCAACAGGTGGTAAAAAATGCACAAGCGATGGTGGAAGTCTTTAAGCAACGTGGTTATGACATTGTTTCAAATGGGACAGAAAACCACTTATTCCTTGTTAACTTAGTGAAAAAAGGCTTAACGGGTAAAGCAGCGGATGCAGCATTAGGTCGTGCCAATATTACTGTGAATAAAAATGCAGTGCCAAATGATCCGAAAAGTCCATTTGTTACATCAGGTATTCGTGTAGGTACACCATCCATTACTCGCCGTGGTTTCAAAGAAGCTGAAGCTCGTGAATTAGCTGGTTGGATGTGTGATGTTTTAGATGATATCGAAAACGAAGCGGTAATTGAAGCTACAAAAGAGAAAGTGCTTGCAATTTGTCGCCGCTTACCAGTATACGCTTAATCATTCTTTCTTAGCCCTCTCTTTTAGAGAGGGCTTTATTTTTCTAATCAATTTCTTTTTTAAACCAATCAAACATCGACTTCTTACGATATATTTTGTTGAATAGGTATGCAAAAAACATTAATATATTTGCATTATTGCCAATCTTAATTTAGAGCATATCTTAATGACAATCAGTATTAAAAATGTGAACTTTTTTTATGGTTCCACACAGGCTTTATTTGACATAAATTTGACCGCAGAACAAGGTGATATTGTGGTTTTACTTGGGCCAAGTGGAGCAGGGAAAAGTACATTGATTCGCACGTTAAATTTACTTGAAGTGCCAAAAAGCGGAGAGTTAGTGATTGCGAATAACCGTTTTGATCTCTCAACCAATAACGATCCAAAAAAGATTCGTCAATTACGACAAGATGTAGGAATGGTATTCCAACAATATCATCTTTGGCCACATATGACAGTGATACAAAATTTAATTGAAGCGCCAATGAAAGTGCTTGGATTAAATGAAGATGCTGCAAAACAGCAAGCCTTAGGTTTATTAAAACGTTTACGTTTAGAAGCACACGCTGATCGTTTTCCATTACATTTATCAGGTGGACAACAGCAACGTGTTGCAATCGCACGAGCGTTAATGATGAAACCACAAGTGTTGCTTTTTGATGAACCAACAGCGGCATTAGATCCTGAAATTACAGCACAAGTTGTTTCTATTATCCAAGAGTTACAACAAACAGGCATTACACAATTTATCGTTACCCACGAGGTTAATGTTGCTCGTAAAACAGCAACGAAAGTGGTGTATATGGAACAAGGGCGGATTATTGAAGTGGGCGATGCGTCTTGCTTTGAAAATCCACAAACTGAACAATTTAAGCAATATTTATCACACTAAGATCCTTACAGGAGAAACACAATGAAAAAAGTATTATTAGCGAGTTTATTATTTGGTGCTGCAGTTGCTGCAAACGCACAAACCATTACTTTTGCAATGGAACCAACTTATCCACCTTTTGAAAATACCAATGAAAAAGGTGAAATTATTGGTTTTGATGTTGATGTTGCCAATGCAATCTGTAAGGAGATCAAGGCTGAATGTAAATTTACTAGCCAATCTTTTGATAGCTTAATTGCAGGTCTTAAATTTAAACGTTTTGATGCTGCAATTTCTGCAATGGATATTACGGAAGAACGTGCAAAACAAGTGAGCTTCTCTGATCCTTACTACGATAGTTCTGCAAGTTTTGTGGCAGCAAAAGAAGGCGTAACGTTAGAAAATGCAAAAAATATTGGCGTACAAAACGGAACCACTTTCCAACAATATGTTGCAGCAAAAGCAAAACAATATAACAGTAAACCATATTCAACATTACAAAATGCGATCTTAGACCTTAAAAATGGTCGTATTGATATTATTTTTGGAGATACTGCGGTATTAGCTGAATGGATTAAGAGTGATAAAGCAGTTCACTTTGTAGGCGATAAAGTAACTGATAAACAATACTTCGGTAATGGCTTAGGTATTGCAGTCAACAAAAATAATACAGAGTTATTGCAACAGTTAAATAAAGGTTTAGCTGCAATTAAAGCAAATGGTCAATATCAAGCAATTTACGACAAATGGATGTCTGGTAAATAAGAACAATGTTTGCTGATTTTATTCAATTAATGTTTTCCGCTACCCTAATAACCTTAGGGTTAGCGGTTTCTTCATTGATACTGGGATTAATTTTATCCATTATTTTTGTGGTACTTGAAACCAATAAAATTCGTTGTATTCGTCAAACTACTTCAGTTATCGTGACATTATTGCGTGGTTTGCCAGAAATTTTAGTGGTGTTATTAATTTTCTTTGGTTCAACCCAAGTCTTATTTATCTTAACTGATGAATATATTGAGTTTAGTGCCTTTTGGTGTGGAACGGTTGCTTTAGCAATTATTTTTGCAGCATATGCTTCTCAATCACTGCGTGGTGCAATACAAGCTATTCCTTTGGGACAATGGGAGTCTGGTGCAGCATTAGGTTTAAGCCGTCCACAAACATTTGTACGCATTGTGATGCCACAAGTTTGGCGACATGCGTTACCAGGATTAAGTAATCAATGGCTAGTTTTATTAAAAGACACTGCGTTAGTATCATTAATCGGGGTGGATGATTTAATGCGTCAAGCCGAATTAGTGAACGCGAGTACGCATCAACCATTTACTTGGTATGGCATTGCGGCCTTACTTTATTTGGTCATTACGTTAGTAAGTCAGGTCGGTATCCGTAAGTTGGATCTTTACTTTACACGTTTTGAACGGGAGAAAGGCTAATGACATACGATTACTTTCAGACCATTGCACAAGGTATTCCAACCAGCCTTTTATTAACTGTAGTCGCATTGGCGATTGCTTTTGTTATGGCATTGGTATTAACGTTTTTATTAGCATTGAATAATAAAATTATCAGTCGTATTGTTAATACTTATATTACGCTGTTTACGGGTACGCCTTTATTAGTACAATTATTTTTAATTTATAGTGGTCCTGGTCAATTCCAATGGATTGTTGATAGCCCATTCTGGAGTTTGTTATCTAATGCTTGGTTCTGTGCAATGTTAGCATTAGCGTTGAATAGTGCCGCCTACTCAACCCAACTTTTTTATGGTGCGGTAAAAGCGATTTCAAAAGGGCAGTGGGAAAGCTGTGCTTCATTAGGTTTATCGCGAGCCCAAACGTTAAAAATCTTAATCCCTTATGCGTTAAAACGTGCATTACCATCCTATACCAACGAGATCATTCTGGTATTTAAAGGAACGTCTTTGGCATCTACTATTACGATTATGGATATTATGGGATATGCCAGACAGCTTTATGGGACAGAATACAATGCGTTATTAATTTATGGTTTGGCTGGGGTAATTTATTTAGTGATTACTGGTATTGCGACTTACTTATTACGTAAATTAGAAAAACGTGTATTAGTATTTGAACGTTTAGAAGTATCTAAATCATCCTAATCTTATCGGGGATGAAGATATTATCCCCGATTTTCAAACCAACTCTCCAAAATTAAACACGCAGAAATTGAATCAATTTTGCCTTTGTTCAAAGCACGAAATCCTCCTCTAGCAAAAATCTCAGATCTTGCTTCAGTCGTTGTAAGGCGTTCATCTTGTAATTCAACTTTTACACCAAAGCGACCATGTAAACGATTAGCAAATTTTTTCGCACGTTGCGTGATTTCTTGCTCAGTGCCATCCATATTTAATGGCAGTCCTACCACAACGATATCAGGTTGCCATTCATCTAAGCACTTTTTGATCGCTTCCCAATTAGGTGTACCGTCTTGTGCTTTGAATGCTGGTAATGCTTGAGCAGTTTGCGTAATACTTTGCCCGATAGCACACCCAATACTTTGCGTGCCAAAATCAAAAGCAATGATCGTTAAATTATCCATTATGCATTTCCCATTTCGTGACTTAATGAATAACGTTGTTGAATACCTAACAGATGATTAGCTGCATCCCAACGTTGATCAAAAGGTAATTCAAATAAAATTTCGCGAGTAGCAGGAACTGTTAACCAAGCGTTTTGTTTTATCTCATTGGCTAATTGATTGGGTTCCCATAAAGCACAACCTAAAGCAATCAGATAATCCTTTGGACCTCGTTCTCCTCCAAGTGATAAAAGTACATCTGAAGATGTTGTGAGAAAAAGATCATCTGTTACGGCAAAAGAGTAACGATATTTTTGTGAACTGGCAGAATGTAATACAAATCCTTGTTCCATATTGACTGGACCACCAGCAAAAATTAATTTTTCAGGATAATGTTGTTCAGTCGGAATAAAGTGGTTCATCTTAGCCATCATTTCCGCTAACGTTAAATCAGTAGGCTGATTAATCACAATGCCCATCGCACCTTGCTCATTATCTTCACAGATATAAACAACGGTACGTTGAAAAAAGGGATCATCAAGATCGGGCATTGCCACAAGAAATTGATTTTGTAATGTCATAATATTCCTTCAAACTAAATTACAGATCGCCAAAACAGACTTGTAATGCACTAATCGCAACTAACGAGGCTGTTTCGGTGCGTAATACACGTTTTCCTAGTAATACTTCGGTAAAACCTTGCTGTACAGTAAGCTCGATCTCTTGTGCAGATAAGCCACCTTCTGAACCAATCAATAAACGCACGCCCTCTTTTGGTAGAGTGGCGAGCTGTTTAATAGATTGCGTCGCACGAGGATGTAAATTGAGTTTGAGCATACCGTCATTCTCAGCACACCAGTCTTGTAGTTTCATGAGAGGACGAATTTCAGGCACAATATTGCGACCACATTGTTCGCAAGCAGCAATGGCAATTTTTTGCCATTGTTGGATTTTTTTCTCCGTACGTTCTGCATCTAATTTTACGCCACAACGTTCTGACCATAGTGGTGTAATAATTTTTACCCCTAATTCAACCGATTTTTGAATGGTAAATTCCATTCTTTCGCCACGTGAAATCACTTGCCCTAAATGAATAATAAGCGGGGATTCACGATCATCAAAAACAGCAGGTTCAAGGGCAACAGAAATCTGTTTTTTACTGATATCACTGATTACAGCGGGGTAAATATGATTGCTGCCATCAAATAATTCAAGTCGCTCGCCTACTTGCATACGCAAAACACGCCCAACATGATGAGCAGCCTCTTCACTTAATTGACAGTAAGTTTGATTGGTTAAAGATTCAGGGTGATAGATACGTGGTATTCTCATAAGGTTTCTAATAGTTTCGTGATTTATTATCGGTTATTGTAAAAAATTATCGCTTTTTTTGATATATCTCTAAGGATTTTTGTCTATTTTTGCTATAGTAAGCGCCGTTATTTTTTGAATATGATCAAGGAGAAAATTATGGCTCGTCGTCCTTTAGTAATGGGCAACTGGAAATTAAATGGTAGTAAAGCATTTACCAAAGAATTAATTAATGGATTAAAAGCAGAATTAGCCGATGTTGAAGGTTGTGATGTTGCGATTGCTCCGCCAGTAATGTATCTCGCAGAAGCAGAAGCTGCATTAGCTGGTAGCAAAATTGCATTAGGTTCACAAAATGTTGACCTTAAACAATCTGGTGCATTTACGGGTGATATTTCTGCCACTATGTTAAAAGATTTTGGTGCGAAATATATCATTATTGGTCACTCAGAGCGTCGTGCATATCATCACGAAAGCGATGAATTTATTGCACAAAAATTTGCTGTATTAAAAGAGCAAGGTTTAGTACCAGTGCTTTGTATTGGTGAAAGCGAAGCGGAAAATGAAGCAGGTAAAACCGAAGAAGTGTGTGCAAGACAAATTGATGCCGTATTAAATACCTTAGGTGCAGAAGCGTTCCTTGGTGCAGTGATTGCCTATGAACCAATTTGGGCAATCGGTACTGGTAAATCAGCAACTCCAGCACAGGCACAAGCAGTACACGCATTTATTCGTAGCCATATTGCGAAGAAAGATGCAAAAGTTGCAGAACAAGTTATCCTTCAATATGGTGGTTCTGTAAATGATGCAAATGCAGCAGAATTATTTGCAATGCCTGATATTGATGGTGCATTAGTTGGTGGAGCATCATTAAAAGCACCAGCTTTTGCAACGATTGTTAAAGCAGCAGCAAAAGCGAAAAATTAATAAAAGCGATCATTAATCTTCCGAAACCGCCAGTTTGGCGGTTTTTTTGTTGCCAAAACTTGTACTATTCTGTTGATGACTTGGACTAAATCTTACAGAGGCGTATCACTTTTGAAATTAAAACAAAATTTTTGTGACTTAACTCACTGATTTTAAATTTATCGATTTAATGTAAAGAAAATAAGGTTATGATGATGAAAGGTTAATCATGATGTTGTGATTTTCTTACATTTCTATAAATTTCTTTTTGGTTTAATTATTTCGAGGTATCTATGGGAATTCACATGCGTTTATTAAGTATGCTGGTTTGTAGTGCATTAGCCGCGAGTGGTTATGCGGAAACAGCCTTACCAACACATCCTACAACCGCCTTAGGGGGGGGGTAAAAGTGATTTAACATCGTCATCTTCTTCATCTTCTCAGCTATCAGTACCGCGTTCAGCTTCACTTTCAGGCCCCCAATCTTTTTACTTACAAGGTCTTCAATTTGCAGGAGAAGGGATTTCACCTCAAGCCTTACAACAACTCACCGAAAACGATATTGGCAAAACCGTAACATTAAGTGAATTACAAGCGATAGCCGATAAGGTATCAGCTTATTATCGAACACAAGGTTATCTTGCAGCGACTGCCTTTATTCCACCACAACAAAGTCAACATGGCATTATTACGATAGGCGTGATGTTAGGGAAATTAGATGGTGTAGTCGTCGCCAATCAATCACGTTTAAAAGATGAGGTGATTGCAAAGTATGTGAGTGCATTACCACAGGGTGAATACTTACAACAAGAATCGGCAGAACGCCTGTTACGCCGCCTTAATCGCTTATCAGGGATTACAACCCAAGCAGGCTTACAAGCAGGACAGACAGTCGGGGGAACGGCGTTACAACTATTGTTAGCCGATACACAACGGATTGATACCTTAGTCTATACCGATAATTATGGTGGTGAATTTAGCGGACGTTATCGACTAGGTGCACAGGTGACGGTAAGTAATGTGACAGGCGTTGGAGATAAAGTGTATCTCGGTGGATTAACGACCAATCACGATATGCATAACTACCAAATAGGTTATGAACGTCCGATGGGATTAAACACACAGTTAGGTATGAGTTACAGCCGATTAGACTACAACCTTGGAAGCAGTTTCCGTGAGATTGATGCAGTGGGGATAGCGAACACCTTTAATCTCTATGGTAAAACTGCTGTTATCGATAATCGCCATCAATATTTAAGTGTGATTTACGGCTATACCTATCGCCGTTTAACCGATGAAATGCGGGCATTTGATTATCTCGAAAAGAAACGGAGTCATGCGGCGAATGTGGGTATCAGTGGTTTTTACCAAACTGACAATGCCCAACTTAATTATGAGTTGATGTACACCTATGGGCATGTGCGTAATCAATTCCAACGCAGTGATAGCGAAGGTGCTTTCCATAAATTTAACCTCGATATCAATCATCTTTATCAATTCCATCCAACGGTACAACTTTACAGTGGGGTACAAGCCCAATTAGCGAATAAAGCGTTAGATGGCAGTGAACAGTTTTATCTGGGTGGACCGAATGGGGTCAGAGCTTATCCACAAGGTGAAGCGAGTGGTGATACGGGCTATCAAGCGACAGTCGAACTGCGTTATCTCGTTCCACAATTACCTAATTTAACAATAAAAAGTTTTATCGACTGGGGTGCAGTGAAAACAAAAGCAACTGCACAATGGCGTCATCTTGCTGGCTGGGGGATCGGTGCGGAATATGCTCAACCGAATAACTGGTTAGTTAGGGTGAGCTATGCAAGGAAACTTGATGGCGAAGCTAACCGTTCTAGTCGAACAAATCATGATGGACAACTTTGGTTTCAAGTCGTGAAGAAATTCTAGTCATGATGAAATGGACAGAAAAACCAGACCAAACCCAATAGAAATAGACCAACACAACCAGACCAAAAGACCAATAGGAGCAATGTTATGAATAGCAGACACACAGTGCATCCCGTAAAACGTATGAACAACATTCAACACACTAACAAACCACTACATCGAATTGCCAAGAGAACAACACACAAGAAAAGTCAACTACCACTTTTTACCTTAGGCTGCCTGATTGTGTTACAGGCAGTAAATGCGTATGCGTTACCACAGGGCGAACAACTTCAAACCAATAACGCTACCTTTGACCGCACTCAGCAACAATTAACGATAAAAGGAAATCATAGCAAGGCAAATGTGGCGATTAATTGGGACAGTTTCTCGATTGCGAAAGGCGAAACGGTCAATTTTCAACAGATGAATGCGGTGTTAAATAATGTGACTGGCAGTCAAGCGAGTCAGATTGATGGCAACTTAAATGGGGAGAATGTCAAAGTCTTTTTAGTCAATCCCAATGGGATAACGGTGAGCAAAGAGGCGAGCATTAATGTTGGTACACTCCATCTTTCCACTCGTCAGTTAGATAAAGATACATTAAAAAATTTTAATGGCGAATTAACTGTATTAACCCCAGAGCAAGGTAAAACCTTAACCAAAGATGTGGTGAACCTTGGGCAATTAAAGGCCGATTCCTTGATAGTCGAAGGCAATCGGGTGATTTTGGGGACAGATACGCTGAAAGGGGTGAAAGAGGTAACGAGTGAGGATAAAAACGTTACCATTCCAGAGGGGAAGGTCAAAGTAATTACGCATGATTTAAGTCATAAGGTTTTAATTGCAATAGGTGGACATGAAGATATTCAAGAACGTGAAGGAGAAATGAAAAACCAAAACTTGATTATTCATCAAGCGGTCGATGAACAAGATGATTTAGTGAGTATTGGTAAGATATCCGCAGATGGGGATGAGAGAAGCATGAGAGCAAAAGATTATGCCAGTGTGGAGACGCAGCTTACTTTTACAGGTATTAATTTGAATAATGATAGTTCCCAAACGATTCAAGCTTCTTTCCCTGTGGATACCTTATATGACTTACAAAATATTAATGCGAATTTAACCGCTAACTATTATTTAACAACAGATATTAAAGCAGAAGAAACTAAAAATTGGCATTTTTCATTAGAAAGAAAGAGTAATGAAGGTTTTATGCCAATAGGTAGTGAAAGTTCACCTTTTAAAGGAACATTTGATGGTACAGGTCACAAAATTAGTGGATTAATGATTAATCGTGATCGGGACTATGTGGGG
The DNA here is from genome assembly GCF_042433085.1 of Gallibacterium melopsittaci. Taxonomy (NCBI): domain Bacteria; kingdom Pseudomonadati; phylum Pseudomonadota; class Gammaproteobacteria; order Pasteurellales; family Pasteurellaceae; genus Gallibacterium; species Gallibacterium melopsittaci. The sequence goes on along the minus strand of NZ_JBHLWA010000028.1, from coordinate 19,967 downwards.
TTATTTGGTAATATTGATAGACGAACAATTACTAATCCTTTTGGATATGATTTTGAAAATGCACATCAAATTTTATTAAGAAATATCACTTTAGAAGGGCTATCTATTAAAGGAAATAGTATAGTTGGGGGACTTGCAGGAAAAGTTAGTTATGGGCAAATCAGCCATGTTGATACTACAGGAGATATCTATGGATATGGTGATAGTTCTGTGGGAGGTATTATTGGTCAGATGTACGGAGGTTATATTAGTAATGTTAGTTATCATGGAAATGTGATGGCTCATAATGGAAGGAATGTGGGAGGAGTTAATGGTTTTTTAGATTATGGTTCTATAAATAATGCGGAAGTAATAGGAGACGTATCTGGTAATTCTTCTGTAGGAGGAATAGTAGGAACAGGATCGCGAATTCTTGTAAATAATGCTCATAAAATTGGTAATGTATATGGTGATGATGAGTATGTTGGCGGAATTGCAGCTGGAGCTGGAGGTGATTTATTTAAAATTGATATATTACATTCTTATGTGATAGGAGATATTAAAGGAACATATGGTGTTGGTGGGTTAGTAGGAGATGGACAATTCGGTACTATTGATGATTCTTATGTAATAGGTAATGTAACAGGAGTTGGAGGAGTTGGGGGGTTAGCTGGATTACAGTATAAAGTATTGAATTCATATTTTCAGGGTAAAGTAATAGGCAAAGAAATTTACGTTGGAGGGCTAGTTGGACAAGGATTTATTGTTAATAATGCTTATGTAGAGGGAAATATTGAGAATGCAGGAAATTATACAGGAGGTATAATGGGAAATCTTCTCAATTCTCCAAGAGATAGTAATACTTATGGTCATATTACTAATACTTATATCAAAGGAGATGTAAAAGGAGTTCAAAATGTTGGGGGATTGATAGGTAAAATAGATGACAATGGTGATGGGGTTGAGATTAAATATACTTATATTATCGGAAAAGTAGAGGATGCTAGTGGTGTTATCAATAATTTTGTTGCGGAAATAGGTAATGGAACAACTATTACCGATTCTTTTAAAGAATCATCTGATGGTGATGTAATAGGCTTCCGTGCATGGGATGATAATAGCTCCACACCAATGACCTTAACGCAATTTAATGCAAAATTCCAAGAAGTAGTAAATGCAGGTGGGGATGAGGTTTCGGCAAATTGGAAAATCTATAAAGATGGTGTAACACCATTATTAACCTATTGGTTAAAACCGATAACCGTCACCACTGACAGAATTAACTACACAGGTAATAATCTTACCGCAGCCGATCTGCATTATGATATTGAACAGCCTGATTTAAGTAAGATTTTATTTAATCAAACTATCAAAAATGCAAGTAGTAATAGCTATAATCTGGCGGATATTTTATACAGTGTGCAACAGGGTTATAACATTACGGCGAACTCCTTGTTTATTGATAAAGCGCCATTAGTGATAAGCGCCAATCAAGTAACAATAAATAAAGGCGAGCCATTACCTGCTTTATCGGGTTCAGTAACTGGGTTGTTAGGGAATGACAGTGTAAGCCTATTTGGTAGTACGTTATTTAATGCACCAACAGCCGATATTTATCAAGTAGGCGACTATCCAATTTGGGGCACGTTTGGAAATAATGATTGGATGAATAACTATTATTTGGTACAAGCCCCATCTAATGCAACCGCATTACATATTAAAGCTGTTGAAGTCGAACCAATCGAGCCAGTAACAGTGCAACCAGAACCAAATCCTGTGATTAAGCCAATTTCTCAACAAATGATTGAACAATGGCGTAGCACAGTGAATTATATGCAATGTGTAAATCAAAAAATGCACCATCAAAGCCCATGGGAAACATTGCTTTGTAAACCAGATCCAGTGGAGTATCCTGCCCAACAGCCAACAATTAGAGTTCACCAACCAGCGGTATTAACAGAGCTATAAAGCGTTATAAACTAGGTAAAAATAAACCTCATATGCAACGTATGAGGTTTATTTAGTTTGTCGATAAAGTAATTAATGTGATTTAGTTAACAAACTGATTATGAATTATCATTCATAACTAACTAATCTAACTTATAGTCAAAAGCTATTTGCCTTTAAACATAATTTCTCCTATTAATGTTCAGTTCGATACAATTAATAGGCAATAATTATGAAGATTCAGCAAACGATCAAACAAAATCATCTTGAATTACTCTTCCAACAAGGTGTTTTCGGAATTGAAAAAGAAAGCCAACGGATTACCGCTGACGGAAAAATTGTCACTACACCTCACCCAAGCGTATTCGGTAATCGATCTTACCATCCTTATATTCAAACCGATTTTGCTGAAAGCCAGTTAGAATTAATTACGCCACCACAAAAAAGTGTGCAAGAGAGTTATCGTTGGTTAACTACAATTCATGAAGTGGTTTTACGTTCATTACCTGAAAATGAATATATTTCACCATTCAGTATGCCGTTAACATTGCCACCAGAAAATGAAATTCAAGTTGCACAATTAGATAATCGAGAAGATGTGGCATATCGTGAGCATCTTGTTGCAAGTTATGGCAAATATAAGCAGATGATTAGCGGTATTCATTACAACTTTCAATTAGCCGATGAATTGGTAGATAAGTTATTTAGTTTACAAACAACTTTCCAAGATCCGATCGCTTTTTGTAATGAACTCTATTTGAAATTAGCGAAAAACTTTTTACGTTATCAGTGGTTGTTAGTTTATCTATTTGCAGCTTCACCAAGTGCAGAACCAGCATTCTTTAATCGAGGTAAAGCTATTCCAAAACAATTTGTGCGTAGCTTGCGTTCAAGTCATTATGGTTATGTTAATCATTCGGAAATTAAGGTGTCATATGCAAGTCTGCAGGAGTATGTCGAAACCTTAGAACATTGGGTGAAAAACGGAAAACTTATTGCCGAGAAAGAGTTCTATTCCAATATTCGTTTTCGTGGTGCGAAAAAGCAGGTGCGTGAATTATTAAGTAAGGGAATTCGTTATTTAGAGTTTCGTTTATTTGATCTCAATCCATTTGCTGAATATGGGATTACTTTAGAAGATGCCGAGTTTATTCATTATTTTATTTTGTTGATGGTATGGCTTGATACGACAGCAGATCAAACGGAAGTCGAAAAAGGTAAGCAAATGTTGGCTGAAGTGGCAATGGAGCATCCGTTACAAATAACGGCATATCAACAAGAAGGATTAGCTTTATTGACCGAATTGGCAAATATGGTGCAAACGTTAGGTGCATCAGAACAAATTTTGGCAATAGTAAAAGAGAAATAACAACAATTATTACAACCTGAATTAACGCTTTGTGGTCGTTTAGTACAACAGATGCAACAACCAACAGATTATCATCAATTAGGTGCAAACTTAGCCCAACAATATAAAGCGAAGGCGACAGCTGGTTATTATGCGTTAAGTGCGTTTGATAATATGGAACTTTCTACGCAAGCGTTAATGTTTGATCTAATTCAACAAGGAATCAAAGTAGAAATCCTTGATGAGAATGATCAATTTCTTTGCTTGCAATACCAAGATCATATTGAGTATGTGAAAAATGGGAATATGACCGCCAAGGATAGCTATATTTCGCCATTAATTATGGAAAATAAAGTGGTTACGAAGAAAGTATTAGCTAAAGGGGGCTTTAATGTACCGCAAAGCCTTGAGTTTAGAAAGGTAGAGGATGCCGTTGCAGCTTATCCATTATTTGAACATCGTGCCGTGGTGATTAAACCAAAATCCACTAATTTTGGATTGGGTATCACAATCTTTAAACAGGGAGTGGAAAATATTGATGATTTTCGTCAAGCGATAGAGATAGCTTTCCGAGAAGATAAAGAAGTGATGGTAGAAGATTATTTAGAGGGAACAGAATATCGCTTCTTTGTGTTGGGTGATCAAACCTTAGCAGTATTATTGCGTGAGCCAGCGAATGTGATTGGTGATGGTGAACATACCATAGCAGAATTGGTGACAATAAAAAATACGCATCCTTTGCGTGGTGATGGCAGTAGAACGCCATTAAAGAAAATTGCGTTAGGTGAGATTGAAAAATTGCAATTAAAAGAGCAAGGATTCACAGTTGATTCGATTCCACAGCAAGGACAGAAAGTACAACTGCGAGCAAACTCGAATATTAGTACAGGTGGTGATTCGATTGATATGACCGATTTGATGCACCCAAGTTATAAAGAGATTGCGGTAAAAATTACCCACGCAATGGGAGCTGCTGTATGTGGTGTAGATTTAATTGTACCTGACTATATTAAACCAGCAGAACCTAAATTAAGTTCTTGGGGTGTAATTGAAGCGAATTTCAATCCTATGATGATGATGCATATTTTCCCATATCAAGGAACATCAAGACGAGTTACAAAAAATGTGATTAAAATGTTGTTTCCAGAGTTAGGAACTTCTATTTAAATGTAAAAAATGCCGACAATTATTGGTCGGCATTTTGGTTAATCGCAAAATTCGCATATACTAATACATGTTTATAATGACTATTTTATAACCACTGAGGTGGAGCTTGACCACAACAATTTCAGAAGTTTTTACATTAGAGCCACAAGATAATGCCCGTTTGCAATCACTTTGTGGCCCATTTGACGAACATATTTCATTAATTGAAAAGCAGTTTAATCTGATTATTTCTCGCCGTAATTTTACTTTCACCCTTGAATCAGCAGATGATGAAACTAAACCGCATCATGCACAACTGTTGAAGAATATTGCAAAATTAATTCAACGTTTATATCTTGAAACGGCGATGGTAAAAGGCAAAGTGAATGAATTAGATTTAGAGCAGATTCATTTAGCGATTCAAGAAAGTCGTATGTTGTTGCAACAGGTTGATGATGTTGACGATGATGAGGCAAAAGTCTTTTCAACTACGATTAAAACCAAACGTGGCGTGATTAAACCACGAGGAAAAAATCAAATTCAATATTTGCATAATATTTTACGGCACGATATTAGTTTTGGGATTGGGCCTGCTGGAACAGGGAAAACCTTTTTAGCAGTAGCAGCGGCTGTTGAAGCGTTAGAAAAGCAACAAGTACGCCGTTTATTATTAACTCGTCCTGCGGTGGAAGCTGGGGAAAAACTGGGTTTCTTACCTGGTGATTTAGCCCAAAAAATCGATCCTTATTTACGTCCTTTGTATGATGCCTTGTTTGAAATGTTAGGTTTTGAAAAGGTGCAAAAATTGATGGAGCGTAATGTGATTGAGATTGCTCCATTAGCTTATATGCGTGGTCGTACGCTAAATGATGCTTTTATTATTTTAGATGAAAGTCAAAATACCACGATTGAACAGATGAAAATGTTCCTTACTCGAATTGGTTTCAATTCTAAAGCGGTCATTACAGGCGATATAACCCAAGTGGATTTACCTCGTGGGCAAAAATCGGGCTTACGTCATGCGATTGATGTATTGAGCGAAGTAGAAGAGTTAAGTTTTAACTATTTTAAAAGTGAAGATATTGTGCGTCATCCTGTGGTAGCGAAAGTGGTACAAGCCTATGAGAAATGGGAAGCAGCAGATGAAATTCGCCGTAAAGAAGCAGCAGAACAACGCCGTTTAGCGAAACTTGAGGAACAGAAAAATGACGCATAAACCAGATGTAATTGTCGATTTACAAATCGTTTCTGAAGAGCAAGACAATTTACCAACTTTAGAACAGTTTACCCATTGGGCAACACAAGCAGTGCGTCCTGAACAAGAGAATGTCGAGTTGACAATTAGGATCGTTGATGAAGCAGAGAGTCATCATCTTAATTTCACTTATCGTGGTAAAGATCGTCCAACGAATGTGTTGTCGTTTCCTTTTGAAGTCCCTGAGGGAATTGAATTGCCGTTATTAGGCGATCTGATTATTTGTCGTCAAGTGGTAGAAAAAGAAGCGGCAGAACAAGAGATTTCGTTAGAAGCTCATTATGCACATTTAACGGTACACGGCTGTTTACATTTACTCGGCTATGATCATATCGAAGATGATGAAGCAGAAGAGATGGAAAGCCTAGAAACAGAAATTATGCTTGGTATGGGATATGCTGATCCCTATTTAAGCGAGAAAATTTAAGTTAGGTAATGTTGGAACAGCGGATAGATTTTTCTCGTCAGGTGATAATACTTGCTGGACGTATTGCTTGGCGAGAGCAACAGTTACAGAAGATTGCACAACATTATTCAACGCAGCCTATCCTTTATTGTGGTGTGAAGTCACCTACTGTTTGTTCAGATCAATTCACTTTTTTTTCGTTACAAAATAGTCGTAATGTTTTAGGACAAGAGTTTTCGGTAGCTATTTTTGATGCGTGTCAGCAAGAGAATTTAGCCTTTCATTTAGATACCTTAGCCATTATTGCTGCGACTTTAAGAGCAGGCGGTTGTTTATTTATTTTATTGCCAACATGGCATAACTTACCTTATCGGGTAGATATAGATTCACTACGTTGGAATAGCATTAATGAAGCCACCACGACGCCGAATTTTCTTGATTGGCTAGTGAGTCGGATTACGCATTATCAATTACCGATTTATCAAGAACCCGCAACAGAAATGATTTTTCCTAATGTGAATACGGATAGATGGTGTATGCCAACTGCTGCAATCAATGCACAGCAGCAACAACTACAATGTTTGTTACAAGCAGATGCCGATATTTATCTCTTAATTGCGGGACGTGGACGAGGTAAATCGGCATTGGCGGGACAATTTATTAAAAAATTAGCTAAAAAAGTATTAGTAACCGCAGCGAATCAACAAGCAATCAAAACCTTGCAGCAATTTGCTGCACCAAAAAAAGTTGATTTTCTTGCCCCTGATCTTTTATTAGACAAACTGATTCAACAGGAAGTTGATGAGGATTATGCTTGGTTGATTGTTGATGAAGCTGCAATGCTGCCATTAGCAATGTTGCAGAAATTTTGTGCAGCTTTCCCTAAAGTGTTATTAACGACGACCAGTGAGGGGTATGAGGGAACTGGGAAAGGGTTTCAATTAAAATTAACGCAATTTTTATCAAGAAAATTAACTTATTTAGATTTAACTTTACCATTACGTTGGCAAGCTGGTGATTTATTAGAACGATGGGTAAATGATCTTGCTTTATTGCAACCCAAAGATGTGATTTTCCCTTATCAAGCAGAAGCGATTTATTCCCTGTATTCAACACAACAAATTTCTTCAGAGTATAAACTAACGCAACTTTATCAATTATTATCATTGGCACATTATCGTACTTCGTTAACCGATTTTCGCCGTTTGTTAGATGGGCAAAAACAACAATTTGTATGGTATGAAGTTGAACAACAGCCAGTAGGTGTTGTGTGGGGGCTAGAAGAGGGGAATATTCAAGATAAATCTCTAGTACAGGGGATTTGTCAAGGCTATCGCCGTCCGAAAGGGAATTTAGTTGCTCAGGCACTTTGTTTTCAATTAAATGACGAGCGAGCAGCGAAATTACGGTCATTACGGATTTCACGGATTGCGGTATTACCTGAATGGCAGCAACAAGGTGTAGGATCAAAATTAATTCAACAGTTGATTCAGCAATGTTCAGAGCAGTTTGATTTTTTATCAGTAAGTTTTAGCTATAGTGCAGACTTACTTGCATTTTGGCGGCGTAATGGTTTCCAGCTAGTTGGTGTTAGTGCTGGAACGGAAGCGAGCAGTGGTAATTATAGTGTGATGATGATTTATCCATTGTCGGAACAAGGAGAGCAATTTTGCCAACAAGCTGCAATCCTTTTTCAGCGTAATTTTATTTTAAGCGAGCATCCATTAGTTACCGAGCTAAGTAAACAGTTGAGATTTGAGAAACCTGATTGGCAATTAACTGCGTGGGACTGGCAAGTAATAGCAGATTTTATCGATCATCAACGTACATTGGTGGTAACGTATCCAACCTTAAAACGGCTTTTTTATCATTATCCTAATGACGTGTTAACTGCACAGTTAGCATTATTGCTTCAACCTTTTTATCCGCAAAAGAAACAGCAGTTGTCATTATTTAAACAGCAGTTGTTAACTTTTTTGCAAAAAATTGATAAAAAAATTTAGTATTAGATTAAAGCTAAAACCCAGTAGATAAATTTAGTCTTTTGGATTATCTATATATTTTTCTCTTTTATATATCTTGTTTTTGGATTTTTATTTTTATATTGTTTGGGAATAAAGCAAAATAAATGATTTTTTAGCATAAAATGCTGTTGACTTGCTTGGTGCTTTTCGGCAGAATCAAAAACGTTTTTGATTTACAAGGTTTTAAATAAATGATTCGTTTAATTTCTTTATCTCTGCTTCTCCTCCTCACAAATAGATAGTTTGTGCGGTAGGTCGTGGATAAAGAAAAGTTAATCAAAGCAAACACACACATCAGCCCGCACATAAGCGGGCTTTTTTTTAACTATTTTATTGTTATAGCAGGTGGCATATGAGTGATCGCGTAATTATTTTTGATACAACATTAAGAGATGGTGAACAAGCATTAAGAGCGAGTTTAACGGTTAAAGAAAAATTACAGATTGCATTAGCATTGGAACGTTTAGGTGTTGATGTTATGGAAGTGGGATTTCCAGTGTCTTCTGAGGGGGATTTCAAATCTGTTCAAACGATTGCTAAAGTAATCAAAAATAGCCGTGTTTGCGCATTATCGAGAGCGGTTGCTAAAGATATTGATGCTGCATATGAAGCATTAAAAGTTGCTGAGGCTTATCGAATCCATACTTTTATTGCAACGTCTGCATTACACGTTGAAGCAAAATTAAGACGTTCATTTGATGATGTTGTTGAAATGGCAGTTGCTGCGGTGAAACGAGCAAGAGGTTATACCGATGATGTCGAATTTTCGTGTGAAGATGCGGGGCGTACAGGTGTGGATAATATTTGTCGCATTGTTGAAGCAGCAATCAATGCTGGTGCAACTACGATTAATATTCCAGATACCGTTGGTTACACATTACCAACCCAGTTCGGTAGTATTATTGAAAATGTAATGAATCGTGTACCGAATATTGATAAGGCAGTTATTTCAGTACATTGCCATAATGATTTAGGTATGGCGACGGCAAACTCATTAACCGCTGTGCAATATGGGGCAAGACAAATTGAATGTACTATCAATGGTATTGGTGAGCGTGCGGGAAATACAGCACTAGAAGAAGTGGTGATGGCAATTCATACACGTAAAGATTTAATGAATGTAACGACTGATATTAATACACAAGAAATTTATCGTGTTAGCCAAATGGTGAGCCAACTTTGTAATATGCCGATTCAACCCAATAAAGCGATTGTGGGGTCAAATGCGTTTGCTCACTCTTCAGGTATTCACCAAGATGGCGTGTTAAAAAATGCTAATACTTATGAAATTTTGTCGCCAGAAAGTATTGGTTTGAAAAAGGAAAAATTAAATCTTACTGCCCGTTCTGGTCGTGCAGCGGTGAAAAATCATATGGCAGATATGGGCTATACCGAACAAGATTATGATTTAGATAAATTATACGAAGCATTCTTAAAATTAGCCGATAAAAAAGGACAAGTTTTTGATTATGATTTGGAAGCGTTAGCCTTTATTGATATGCAACAAGGTGATGAAGATCGTTTAACCTTAACCAAAATCTCGGCACACTCTGTGAGTGATTTCCCTGCGACTTCATTTGTTGAATTAATGTTAGATGGTAAAAAATTAAGTACCGTTTCTGCGGGTGGTAATGGGCCAGTTGATGCGACATACAATGCGATTTTATCATTAACTGGTATGGATATTACTATGTTACATTATAATTTAGCTGCAAAAGGCGAGGGTGCTGAAGCACTTGGACAAGTTGATATTGTGGTGGAATATCAAGGTCGTAAATTCCATGGGGTGGGGTTAGCGACAGATATTATCGAATCTTCCGCCTTAGCATTGATTCATGCAATTAATGCAATTTATCGTTCACAAAAAGTTTCAGAAATTAAAAAACATACGGAGAAACACTAATGCAAACTCACAACATTGCCGTATTGGCAGGAGATGGAATCGGGCCAGAAGTGATGGCTGAAGCGTTAAAAGTTTTAAACGCAGTAGAAAAAAAATTTAACTTTAAACTTAATTATCAACATTATGATGTTGGTGGCGCAGGAATTGATAATCATGGTAAGGCGTTACCAGATGTGACTTTACAAGGTTGTGAGGCTGCAGAAGCTATTCTTTTTGGATCAGTCGGTGGACCAAAATGGGAGCACTTACCTGCAAATGAACAACCAGAACGTGGCGCATTATTGCCATTACGCAAACATTTTGCGTTGTTCTGCAATCTTCGCCCTGCAACCCTCTATAAAGGTTTAGAAAAGTTCTGTCCATTACGTGCAGACATTGCAGCAAAAGGGTTTGATATTGTTGTCGTACGTGAATTAACAGGTGGTATTTATTTTGGACAACCAAAAGGACGTGAAGGTGAAGGCAAAATGGAGAAAGCCTTTGATACCGAAATTTATCACCGTTTTGAAATCGAACGTATTGCACGTATTGCGTTTGAAGCTGCACGTAAACGCCGTAAAAAAGTAACTTCTGTCGATAAAGCAAATGTATTAATTAGTTCAATCTTATGGCGTGAAGTCGTCATGGAGGTAGCGAAAGAGTATCCTGATATTACGCTTGAACATATCTATATTGATAATGCAACCATGCAATTAATTAAACAGCCTGAACATTATGATGTGTTGCTTTGTTCTAATATCTTTGGCGATATTATTTCTGATGAATGTGCGATGATTACAGGTTCAATGGGAATGTTGCCATCAGCAAGTATGAATGAGAAAGGTTTTGGCTTATATGAGCCAGCAGGTGGATCGGCTCCTGATATTGCTGGCAAAGGAATTGCTAATCCGATTGCGCAAATTCTTTCTGCGGCAATGATGTTGCGTTATAGCTTCCAATTAGAAGAAGCTGCACAAGCGATTGAAAAAGCAGTACAACAAGTATTAGCAGAAGGTTATCGTACTGCAGATTTGGCGGATCAATCTGCCCCAGTTTCTACTTCTGAAATGGGTGATTTAATTGCTGCTCGTATTTAATTGGCAGCAAATGATGGAATAAAAAATAAACGAGTGATTATTATGGGCAAAACATTATACGAAAAATTATTTGACGCTCATGTTGTGTATGAAGCGGAAGGTGAAACACCAATTCTTTATATTAATCGTCATTTAATGCACGAAGTAACCTCACCACAAGCCTTTGATGGCTTGCGTGTTGCGGGACGTAAAGTGCGTCAACCAAGTAAAACATTTGCAACAATGGATCATAGTATTTCAACACAAAGTCGTGATCCAGCAGCCTGTGGGGAACAAGCGAGAATTCAAGTATTAGAATTAGATAAAAATTGTCATGCGAACAATATTTCGCTTTATGATCTCAATAATAAAAAACAGGGAATTGTGCATGTTGTGGGGCCTGAACAAGGTTTAACTTTACCTGGAATGACGATTGTTTGTGGTGATTCGCATACCGCAACGCATGGGGCTTTTGGGGCATTAGCTTTTGGGATTGGTACATCTGAAGTGGAACACGTTTTAGCGACACAAACTTTGAAACAAGCTCGTGCTAAAAAGATGAAGATCGAAGTGCGAGGAAAAGTGGCTGAAGGGATTACTGCTAAAGATATTATTTTAGCCATTATTGGTAAAACTACTATGGCAGGCGGTACAGGTCATGTTGTTGAATTCTGTGGACAAGCAATCGAAGATCTTTCAATGGAAGGGCGAATGACAGTTTGTAATATGGCGATTGAATTAGGAGCCAAAGCGGGATTAGTTGCCCCAGATCAAACCACATTTGATTATTTAAAAGATCGTCCATATGCACCAAAAGGCGAAGAGTGGGATAAAGCCGTTGCATATTGGAAAACCTTGAAGAGTGATCCTGATGCGGAATTTGATACGGTAGTGGTATTAGACGCGAAAGATATTGCGCCACAGGTTACTTGGGGAACCAATCCAGGACAAGTGATTGCGGTGGATCAAACTGTACCAACAGTGGATCAAATTACTGATCCGATTGAAAAGCAGTCTGCACAAAAAGCCCTTGCGTATATGGGCTTAAATGGTGGTGAGCATTTGACTGATATTAAAGTGGATAAAGTGTTTATTGGTTCTTGTACTAATTCTCGTATTGAAGATTTGCGTGCAGCCGCCGCCGTAGCGCAAGGACGTAAAGTTGCTGCTGGTGTACAAGCATTAGTTGTGCCTGGATCTGGGTTAGTTAAAGAACAAGCTGAAAAAGAAGGCTTGGATAAAATCTTTATTGAAGCGGGCTTTGAATGGCGTTTACCTGGCTGTTCAATGTGTTTAGCGATGAATGATGACCGCCTTGGTGAATGGGAACGTTGTGCATCAACCAGTAACCGTAACTTTGAAAGTCGTCAAGGTCGAAATGGTCGTACCCATTTGGTTAGCCCAGCAATGGCAGCAGCAGCGGCTGTTTTTGGTAAATTTACCGATATTCGCACAGTAGAATTATTAGGAGCATAATATGGCAGGATTTAAACAACATCGTGGTTTAGTTATTCCATTAGATATGGCAAATGTTGATACTGATGCGATTATTCCAAAACAATTTTTACAAGCAGTAACTCGAGTGGGATTTGGTAAGCACCTTTTTCATGAATGGCGTTATCTTGATCCAGCAGGAACACAAGTGAATCCAAAGTTTGTGTTAAATTTTCCACAATATCAAGGGGCAACCATTTTATTAGCACGTGAAAATTTAGGTTGTGGTTCATCAAGAGAACACGCACCTTGGGCATTAGCCGATTATGGAATTAAAGTGATGATCGCACCGAGCTTTGCCGATATTTTTTATAGTAATAGTTTGAATAATCATCTGTTACCAGTGAAGTTAACGGAACAAGAAGTAGATGAGATTTTCACATGGGTGAAAGAGAATGATGGTAAGCCGATTGATGTTGATTTAGAGCAACAAACGGTTCAAGTAGGTGATAAAACTTACCATTTTACGCTTGATCCATTCCGTCGTTATTGTTTATTGAATGGTTTAGATAATATCGGTTTAACTTTGCAGCATGAAGATGCGATTACCGAGTATGAGAAAAACATTCCAAGTTTCTTACGGTAATGATATGAAAAAAGGAGATCCGCAAGATCTCCTTTTAAGTTTAATTATTTACGTATATATCATTATTTCTTTTCGGCGTGCTTTGCTAACCATTTTTGCATAAACTCAATTTCAGCTTGCTGTGCTTTAATAATATTTTGAGCTAATTGGCGTAACTCTGGATCTTTACCATATTTTAATTCTACTTCTGCCATGGAAACTGCACCTTGATGGTGTGGTAACATACCTGCCGCAAAGGCGACATCAGGATCTTGGTGTTCAATGCCTTTCATCATTGCATCATGCATTGCTCCCATTGATTGCATATAGGCTTCAGTTGCAGGACCTTGATGGTGATGCTGCATAGTTTCAGCAGATACTGTGGTTGATAAGACTGCAAGACCAAGAGTAAGTAGTACTTTTTTCATTATCATATCCTTTGTCAAATGTGAAAAAACGTTCGTTAGAATAAAGTTTCCCCTAAGGGGAAGCAAAATACCTAAAAAACGTTAATTACGTTTGCCAAAAATAGCAGTCCCAATTCTTACCATAGTAGATCCACATTCAATAGCACTTTGCATATCATCTGTCATCCCCATAGAAAGTGTATCGATTGGTAATTGTGGATAACACTGTTGTAATTGTTGGAATAATGCTGCCATTTGTGAAAAAGCCGCTTTTTGTTCTTGAGTATCTGTTGTTGGAGCTGGAATTGCCATTAAACCGCGTAATTGAATGTTTGGTAACTGAACAATTTGTGCAGCAAGTTCAAAAAGCTGTTCTGGTTGAATACCTGATTTTGAATTTTCATCACTAATATTAATTTGGATGAGAATTTGTAATGGTACTAAATGAGATGGACGTTGTTGACTTAAACGTTCAGCGATTTTAAAACGATCAATCGTTTGTACCCAGTCAAAATGTTCGGCGACAAGGCGAGTTTTATTCGATTGTAGCGGACCGATTAAATGCCATGTTATATCCTTAATATTCTGTTGTTGAGCTAGTTGAATTTTTTCTATACCTTCTTGCACATAATTTTCACCAAATTGGCGTTGGCCAGCATGATAGGCGGCAAGAATGTCAGAAAAAGGTTTGGTTTTACTAACTGCTAATAGGGAAACAGTGTTAGTAGTTTGATATTGATTAATTTGTTGTTCTATTTTGTGTAAGTTTTGTTCAATGGACATTACCTAATTCTCTATAAAAAGCAAAAAACGTCTTATTATAGAAAAAATTAACTAATAGTAATAAATTTATTTGACAAGAAGAGTGAATTTAGGTACTTATTAGAACCATTGAATTAACAAAGTTTTTTATTCTGTGTAGTAACCATGACATCAATGAATATTACGATGACCCGCATTATTATGACCATTATTATTAGTGGGGCGGGTTAGCACACAGAATCCAGTGTTTATAGAACCCGCACCCTACAAAGTGCGGGTTTTTTTATGGTTTCAATTTGAATTTTTAAGATACAACAAATAGAGGACAACATCATGCGTGTATTAAAATTTGGCGGCACTTCACTAGCAAATCCACAACGTTTTTCACAAGCTGGTGAGTTAATATTACAGGCTCATCGAAAGGATCAAGCAGCAGGTGTCTTATCTGCACCAGCAAAAATCACTAACTATTTAGTTGCATTAGTGGATAAAACCAATAAAGGTGAAGATAAGCAGAAAGATTTCCAAGAAGCAAAGCAAATATTTGAAACTATCTTAATCGGATTAAAGCAACAAAATGCAAAATTTGATGATGTAAAATTAAGAAATACTGTCCAACAAGAATTTGCTCAAATCGAACATACTTTATCTCTTTTCTCTCCTCAAACACCATGTCCTGACAATATTAATGCTTCAATTATCTCTCGTGGGGAAAAACTATCGATTGCGATTATGGCTGGTTGGTTTGAAGCACAAGGTTATCAAGTTCATGTCATTGATCCTGTTAAACAATTATTGGCACAAGGCGAATATTTAGAATCTTCAGTAGATATTGAAGAATCGACTAAACGTATTAATGCACCTGCTATTCCAAAACAAAGTGTTGTCTTAATGGCTGGTTTTACTGCTGGTAATGATAAAGGTGAATTAATGGTATTAGGACGTAATGGTTCAGACTATTCTGCAGCAGTATTGGCAGCTTGTTTACGAGCTGATTGTTGTGAAATTTGGACCGATGTTGATGGGGTTTATACTTGCGATCCACGTTTAGTGCCAGATGCTCGCTTATTGGAAACGATGTCTTATCAAGAAGCAATGGAACTCTCTTATTTTGGTGCGAAAGTCATTCATCCTCGTACCATTGCACCAATTGCCCAATTTAATATTCCTTGTTTAATTAAAAATACAGGAAATCCAAGTGCACCAGGAACATTGATTGATGGTAATGTACGTTCGGAAACCTTACAAGTAAAAGGGATTACTAATTTAAATGATGTGGCAATGTTTAATGTATCTGGTCCAGGTATGCAGGGTATGGTTGGTATGGCAGCCCGTGTATTTGATACAATGTCTAAAGCTGGTATTTCGGTCATTCTCATTACTCAGGCTTCATCGGAATATAGCATTAGTTTCTGTGTACCACAAAAATCGGCTAATAAAGCAAAAAGTGCATTAAAACGTGCTTTTGCAACTGAATTAGCATCAGGTGCATTAGATGAAATCGAGATTTTAGATAATCTTGCGATCATCTCTGTGGTAGGAGATGGTATGCGTAAAAGTCGTGGTATTGCAGCTAAATTCTTTACTGCATTGGCACAAGCTAATGTCAATATTGTTGCGATTGCACAAGGATCATCAGAACGTTCAATTTCTACTGTAGTGCCATTAAATAAGGCGATTGAAGGTGTTAAGGCAACTCACCGAGCGTTGTTTAATAGTCAACAATCACTGCGTGTATTCCTAATTGGTGCAGGTGGTGTTGGTGGTGAGTTATTAGATCAAATTGCTCATCAACAACAGTTTTTAACTGAAAAAAATATTGCGATCCGTGTCTGTGGGATTGCTAATTCTAAGAAAGTATTACTGAATGTGGATGGTTTAGACTTAACAAATTGGCGTGAAGATTTAGCTAATGCGACAGAAAGTTTTTCTATTCGTCGTGTAATTGAAGCTGTTCAAGATCAACATGTATTAAATCCAATTTTAGTGGATTGTACTTCTAATCAAGAGATTGCCGATAGTTATCTCCATTTCTTAAATGCAGGTTTCCATGTCGTTACGCCAAACAAAAAAGCGAATACGTCTAGTCTAGCGTACTATCATCAGTTGCGTGCAGCGGCATTAGCCAACCAACGTCTCTTTTTATATGACACAAACGTTGGGGCGGGATTACCTGTTATCGAAAATCTACAAAATTTATTGGCAGCTGGTGATGAAGTTGAAGTGTTTGATGGTATTTTGTCAGGTTCATTATCCTTTATTTTTGGTGAATTAGAACAAGGCAAATCATTATCTGAAGTCACTCGCTTAGCTAAAGAGAAAGGGTTTACTGAACCAGATCCGCGAGATGATCTTTCTGGACAAGATGTCGCACGTAAGTTATTAATTTTAGCACGTGAAGCAGGATTAGAATTAGAGTTAAGTGATATTGAAGTAGAGGGTGTATTGCCACCAGAGTTTGCAAAAGGAAAATCGACTGCTGAATTTATGGCGATGCTACCAGAGTTGGATGCTGAATTTGATAAACGTGTGAAAGCTGCACAAGCTGAAGGTAAAGTGCTTCGTTATGTAGGTGAAATTAAACATGGTAAATGTCGTGTAGCAATTAAAGCAGTGGATGCGGAAGATCCATTATATAAAGTAAAAAATGGTGAAAATGCACTCGCATTTTATACTCGTTATTATTCCCCAATTCCATTATTATTACGTGGTTATGGTGCAGGTAATAATGTGACTGCAGCAGGTATTTTTGCGGATATTTTGCGGACATTACGCCGCTAATTGAAAAGGGGATAATTATGTTACGAATTTATGCGCCAGCTTCTAGTGCAAATATTAGTGTTGGTTTTGATACACTAGGAGCAGCGATCTCGCCAATTGATGGTTCATTATTAGGGGATGTCATTCAAATTGAAGATTGTGCCACACAATTTGAGTTTGAAGCGGTTGGTTATTTTGTGCGTAAATTACCAAAAGAACCACAAAAGAATATCGTTTATCAGGCTTATGTCTTATTTAGTGAACGTCTAAAATTGCGTAATAAACAGGTAAAACCATTACGCTTAACATTAGAAAAAAATATGCCAATTGGTTCTGGATTAGGTTCGAGCGCTTGTTCCATTGTGGCAGCATTAGTTGCACTAAACCAATTCCATCAAGATCCGTTTTCAGATATGGAATTGTTGGAAATGATGGGGGAATTAGAAGGGCGTATTTCTGGTTCAATCCATTATGATAATGTTGCGCCTTGCTATATGGGCGGTGTGCAGTTTATGGTGCAATCGTTAGGATCAATTTGCCAACGTTTGCCATTTTTTGATCATTGGTATTGGGTGTTAGCTTATCCAGGGATTGAAGTTTCGACTGCAGAAGCAAGAGCAATTCTACCGAAAAGTTATACTCGTCAAGATGTGATTGCGCATGGGCGTTATCTCGGCGGTTTCGTTCATGCTTGTCATACGCAACAAGAGAACTTAGCGGCAATTATGATGAAAGATGTCATTGCTGAACCTTACCGTCAACAATTATTGCCAAATTTTGCAGAAGTGAAACAAGCTGCGCAAGATCTTGGCGCATTAGCAACAGGGATTTCTGGTTCTGGTCCAACAATGTTCTCTATTACGCCAGACCTGACCATTGCGACGAAAGTTGCTGATTATTTAGAGAAACACTATTTACAAAATAACGAAGGTTTTGTGCATATCTGTAAAGTAGATAATCAAGGTGCAAGACAACTGGGTTAATTAAGATAAAAGGTAACACAATGAATTTATATAATATTAAACATCCAGAAGAACAGGTGAATTTTGCTCAAGCGGTTCGTCAAGGTTTAGGTAAGGATCAAGGGCTATTCTTTCCAGAGAAATTACCTTATTTTGCTAATGTTGAAGAATTATTAGCATTACCCTTAGTAGAACGTAGCCAACGTATTTTATCAGCGATTATTGGTGATGAAATTCCAGCAGAAAAACTTGCGCAGATGGTGGATAATGCCTTTACTTTCCCCGCACCTGTTTCTAAAGTTGAAGAGAATATTTATGCTTTAGAATTGTTTCATGGTCCAACTTTGGCATTTAAAGACTTTGGTGGTCGTTTTATGGCACAAGCATTAGCTGCAGTGCGTAAAGATGGCAAAATTACCATTTTAACGGCGACCTCAGGGGATACTGGCGCGGCAGTTGCTCACGCATTTTATGGCTTAGAAAATATTGATGTTGTCATTTTATATCCAAAAGGCAAAATTAGTGTTTTACAAGAAAAATTATTCTGTACCTTAGGTGGTAATATTCGTACGATTGCGATTGAGGGCGATTTTGATGCTTGCCAAGCCTTAGTTAAACAAGCCTTTGATGATCAAGAACTTCGTGAAGCGATTGGTTTAAACTCGGCAAACTCCATTAATATTAGCCGTCTATTAGCACAAATTTGTTACTATTTTGAAGCAGTTGCTCAATTACCAGTAGAAAAAAGAGATAATTTAGTCGTATCTGTACCGAGTGGTAATTTTGGTAATTTAACGGCAGGTTTAATTGCGAAGGCGATTGGTTTACCAATTAAACGTTTTATCGCTTCTACTAATGCGAATGATACCGTGCCTCGTTATTTACGTTCACATCAATGGGATCCACACGCAACCGTTGCAACATTATCTAATGCAATGGACGTTAGCCGACCAAATAACTGGCCTCGAGTCGAAGAGTTATTCCGCCGTCAGCAATGGTCATTAAACGAATTACATTCTGATAGTGTTACTGACGCAGAAACGGAAGAAACTTTACAAGCAATGTATGCAAAAGGTTATGTTTGCGAGCCACATGGTGCTATCGCTTATCGTGTGTTGAAAAATGATTTAACTGATGGCGAAACAGGAGTATTCCTCTGTACCGCACATCCAGCTAAATTTAAAGAGAGTGTAGAACGTATTTTAGATATTGAAGTTCCACTACCAGAAGCGTTAGCGAAACATAATGCTTTACCATTACTATCAATTACGATGCCAGCTGATTTTGCAGAATTGAGAAAATTTTTATTGGCAGTGAAATAGTAAATACAAAGGGTTAAGAATGAACTGGTATCTTTCAGTAGTTAGAAAATATGCTGTATTTACAGGACGAGCTCGTCGAAAAGAGTTTTGGATATTTATGCTGTTATATACAATTTCTAGCATGATATTAGAGCAAATTGATATCTCTATAGGTTTTTATCATGCGGAGTATGGTGGGGTATTGAGTGGTGTGTATGGCTTAGCACTTTTCATCCCTAGCATCGCTGTAGGAACAAGGCGTTTACATGATATAAATCGTTCTGGTTGGTGGCAGCTATTATGGTTTATTCCTATCATTGGTTGGATAATTTTAATAATATTTTTCAGTTTGAATGGTACTAAGGGAAATAATCGTTTTGGCGAAGATCCAAAAGTAGTTAAGCAATCAGATGTGTCAACGAAGTTAATCGTATAAATAAGTATCAAGCTAATTTTTGGCATAGTAGACAAAATTGTTGCTGATGTGTCAAAAACTATGCCAAGTGGACAAAATTGTGGCTAATATTTATTTTCTTTAAATATTAGCCACTCTTTTTATTTAAAAAATCCCGTATAAACATGATCTGCACCCCTAAAGTTGGACTTATTATCCAACAGACAGAGGTGCAGATTTTTTATGACCAAATATAACC